>JAUQZZ010000186.1 GCA_030586765.1 Candidatus Brocadiales bacterium
ATTCCTTTAACCTTAGTTGCGTAGGGGCAGGTCTTTAGACCTGCCCTTTGGGAGGCAGACCTAAAGGTCTGCGCTACAAATAGAAAATGTAGGGATAGCCTTTATGGCTGTCCGTGGATTTTTGTCATGCTGAGCCCACCAGTTAGTGTAGGGGGCCGGTCTGCCAATGGTACCATCTGCACTACGCCTCCTGAACCTCTTCTAGCCCCTCAACCAATTCCCTGGGGATGCCTATGTCGGCAGTAATCAACTCACCCACGTACTTAGGCCCTTCGCCTTGGAAAAATCCTACTTTAGGTAAGACAAAAGTAACGGTCTTCTTGGCCCTGACGGCCACACCCAACACCCTCCCTTCATTGCAGTCCAGGCCCGAAGGGATGTCTATAGAGAGGATGGGTACCCCAGAAGAATTCATCGCCTCTATAAGGGCCTTATAGGGCTCCTTCACCTCCCCCGAAAGGCCTGTGCCCAGGAGGCCGTCTACCATGAGGTCACAATCCTCAAGCTCAGGCAATATCCTTTTCACCTCCTCTGCCGTGCAAACCTCTTTGACCTCCAGGTCCATCTTTAAAAGCACCCGAAGGTGGGTCCAGGCATCGGGACTGAAGGCCAACTCTGCTATCCTGGATAGAAGGTAAACATCTACCTTCACACCCTGGTTATAGAGGTGTCTGGCCGCCACAAACCCATCGCCCCCGTTATTGCCCTTGCCACAGAGTACGGCCACCCTGGACTCCCTGGGTGACTTTAGCATCTTTACGGCCTCCTCAGCCACCCGGCGGCCGGCATTCTCCATGAGCACTACCCCAGGGATGCCATACTCCTCTATGGCCTTACGGTCTAGTCTCCTTATCTCCTCCCTGGTCAAGGCCCTGGGCATTATCTGCCTCCCTATTTCAATCAGCGCCGTGGGGACAGAGCCCCACGGCTATAGCCCAGGTGCTCTGCCACCTGGGGGGTAGAAGAAGGACCCATCGTCTATAATTAATATATATTGTACACCCCGCTCTAGAAGGGCCTATTATATGGGCTATGGGCAGAGTTTCAATCCTAAAAGTAGATAAAAACCCTTGACGGTCAGGGCATTTTTAAATAAAATAGATTGGTTTTAAGGAAACCTAGTCATGTCAAGAGGTAATTGTTCATCCTACTGGAAGCCCTCCTCACCTAAGCCCCTGGAGGTGAAGTGTCCAGGGTGCGGACGGGTCTCTGAGATATGGAGCGACGAGGAGGCCGTATGCCAGTGCGGCCAGACCCTTTCCAGAGGTCTGACCAAAGAATAATAGGGGAAGAAAGATGGCAGGAAAGGTAAGATGTCCAGGCAGTCTTAAAACGATTGCACCCACACCTATCGAGAGGCGTTGCCCCAAATGCGGCAGGATGGTGGAACTCTTTAGCGATGAGGAGAAGGCACAGTGCAAATGCGGCAACACCATATTCAAGGATAAGGTGCCTACCTGTGTAGAGTGGTGTAAGGCTGCCGAGGAGTGCCTTGGTGATATAGTGGACGTAAAGAAGATAAAAGAAGAGGCCAAGAAGAGGGCAGAAAAGGAGGGCAACCCCCAGTTTTTTGACAAATTGGGTGAATTAATGAAGAAGAAACAGGGGTGCCCGGAAAAGCCGCCCCATTCACCTTAGGCGGGCTAGACCTGCTGTAATCTTTAAGGCAAGGGGAGAAGTCATGACGACTGAAGGACGTGAAGCCAGAATGGAAAAGGCAAAAGCTTTTTCCAAGATGCTAGAAGAACTTGCCGCACATCCAAGTTTAAGTATTGCTGAGGCGATGTGTAATGAGACGTCAATAATCAACACTAACGCTAGAACTTCAGAAAAACCTGGCAAAGCACCGACCTCCCTTCATGTCGTAGAAGAGTTAAGACAGGAGGAAAAGGAAGTACTCGAACTATACTGTAATGCTACCGAATTTGCAAAGGAAACACTATGCAATATTGAAGGGGGAAAATCGGTAGAGGCTGGAACTGTTGAGTTAGAGATATCAAAACTAGCAAACAAATTAATCTTGAGAAGCAAAGAGCTATTAACACTGGCAACAGAAGCTAAAGAACCTAGCAATGGGGATTATCTAGCATCCTCAATGACAAATGTATCTATTATCGCTATGACGGTTGCAACCGTGCTGGGATACAATAAACCAAGGTTAGTGCAATTAGGGAATTGTGCCTTCTTTGCTAACATAGGAATGATTAAGCTGATGCCTATTGTGCGTCACGAAAGGTTGAATGCAGAGGCATATAAGGAGATTAAAAAGCATCCCTTGTACGGTGCAGAGACTTTAGAAAGACTGGGCCTGCCAAAAGATTATATCCAGACAGCCTTGCAACATCACGAAAGGGAAGATGGATCCGGATATCCCTCTGGCCTCAGAGGGGACATGATTCACGAGTTTGCAAAGATAGTGGGGTTAGCCGAAATCGTCGAGAGTCTAAGTCATGAACGACCCTTCCGTCCTGCGCTACCCATTCACTCGGTAGTAAAAGAGGTGGTGGAAAATTGGAGAGGCTCAATCCATCCAAAAATTATAAAGGCCTTAGTAAAGGTGTTGGGCGTCTATCCAGTGGGAACGATGGTGGAATTAAGTTCTGGTGAGATTGCAAGAATAATAAAAAACGACCCTGTTTTCCCCTTAAGACCGTGGGTACAGGTATTCGCAAAAGAAGATGACGAAAATAATCAGTCGAAGATAATTAACTTATCAGGAAAAACGAATCTATACATCAAAAAACCCGTTGGAGCAATCGATAGGGGAGAAAAAGGAGTTGATTTTGTTGATATTATCGTATGAAAGAAAAACTCATGAACATACAAATGTCGATAACTAAGCGGATGGAGAAAAAAATCCATCAAATGACTTATTATGACCCTTGTCCCTTCAAAAAATCCTCTCCCAAGATACAAGAAAGATATTAGTCATACGCCCAGGGAGCCTGGGCGATTCTATCCTCACCTTACCCGTCCTTGCCTTACTGAGAAGAATGTCACCCAAGGCCCATATAGAACTAGTTGACGGGCATAAAGACCTACTGCCAGGGCAAAACACCCTACCGCAACACCCAGAAGGATAATGGCCATAAATTCGTCCTAAAATGCCCCTTTTTGTCATTCTGAGCGAAGCCCTGAACCATACTAGGTTCAGGGCGAAGC
>JAUQZZ010000187.1 GCA_030586765.1 Candidatus Brocadiales bacterium
GACATGACTCCGCGCTACAATTCTTGAGTGGCCATAGCCGTGGGGCTCTGTCCCCACGGCCCAAGTGGCAGAGCACCTGGGCTATAAAGGGCCACCTATCCCACACCCACCAGCCTCAACCTTCCCTTATATTTTTCCAAAACCCTCTTCTTCACCAGGGGAAAACTCTCCAGGGAGGCATCTGCCTCTATCATCTTAAAGGCATCTTCCCGCGCCGCCTTGAGCAGGGGGAGGTCTCTGGCAAGGTCTGCCGCCTTAAAGTCGGGTAGTCCGTGCTGTCGGGTGCCAAAGAATTCCCCAGGGCCCCTCAGCTTGAGGTCCTCCTCGGCAATACGAAAGCCATCGCTGGTCTGGGTGATTATCTCTAGCCTCTTCCTGGCCTCAGGGGTCTTTGGGTCTGCAAAGAGGAGGAAATAAGACACCTCACTACCCCTCCCTATCCTGCCCCTGAGCTGGTGGAGCTGGGCCAGGCCAAACCTCTCTGCATGTTCTATGACCATTATGGTGGCATTAGGGACATCTATTCCCACCTCTATTACTATGGTAGATACCAGTATATCAATCTTCTTATCTCTAAAGCTACCCATTATCTGGTCTTTTTGCGCGGGCGCCATGCGCCCGTGCAGTAGCGCCACCCTAAACTCAGGAAATATAGATTGAAGCCTCTCTGCCCCTTCTTGAGCAGACTTCAAATCAAGTTTCTCTGAATCCTCTACCAGGGGATAGACCACAAAGGCCTGCCTGCCCCTCTTTACCTCCTCGTGGATGAGGTCATAGGCCTCGGTAAGCCTCCTCCGGGGTATCCAGAGGGTCTTCACAGGGCTGCGGCCAGGGGGTTTCTCATCAATTATAGAGATATCCAGGTCACCAAAGAGGGTAAGGGATAGACTGCGGGGTATAGGGGTGGCAGTCATAACCAGGACGTCAGGCATTAGTCCCTTCTGCCTCAGGCGGTCCCTCTGGAGCACGCCAAACTTGTGCTGCTCATCTACCACCACTACACCAAGGTTCTTAAACTGGACATCCCTGGATATAAGGGCATGGGTGCCTATCGCTAGATTAATCTCCCCTTCCCTTATGGCCTTGAGGTCATCCTTACGGACCTTAGAGGCCCTTCCTCCCACTAGTAGGGCCATCTTCAGGGTGGCTTTCTGGAGGTATCTCTGGAGGGTGTGAAGGTGCTGTCCTGCCAGTACCTCTGTGGGGGCCATGAGGGCGGCCTGGAAGCCATTAGCCACCGCCACCAGGAGGGCGTAAAGGGCTACCACAGTCTTGCCAGAGCCTACGTCCCCTTGCAGTAGCCTGTTCATGGGCCTGGGGCTCTGCATATCCTGACGAATCTCCTCCAGGACCTTCTCCTGACTCTGTGTAAGCCTGAAGGGAAAAAGCCTGCGGATATGCTCATCTACCTTTAGCCCAATCCGAAAGGCATTTCCCCTTTCTGTTTTTATTCTCTGCCTGCGCAGGGCCAGGGCGGTCTGGAAGAGGAAGAGTTCTTCATAGGCAAACCTCCTGCGGGCCTTCTTCACGGACTCAAGGGAGCTGGGAAAGTGTACCTCCCCTATTGCCTCCTTTAGTGGAAGGAGATGCCTTGCCTCTATCAAAGGTCCTGGAAGGGCCTCCTCCAGATAAGGGACAAATTCCAGTGCCTTCCTCACCAGCCTGCGAAAAAGACCCTGATTTATACCCTCTGTAACGGGATAGATGGGTACTATGCCACTAGGGGAGAGGGGTTCATCTTCCTTTTCCTTGTTTAGGAATTCAAATTCCGGGTTGACCATCTGGAGGTAACGGTATCTTTTTATCTTTCCATGGAGCAAGACCTCCTCCCCGGTACGAAATTTCTCTTTAATAAAAGGCATATTGAACCAGGTGGCTGTTATGGTGCCTGAGGCATCGCCCACCAATACCTCCAGGACGCTTCTACCTTTCCAGGTAGGCCGCAACCTGACGCTTAATATTTTCCCTTTTATGGTCGCCGAGGTATCTAATTCCACTTCTGCAATGGCCTTTATGCTGCTTCTATCCTGGTAATCCCTGGGGAAGTGATAGAGGAGGTCTTGGATAGTGAAGAGTCCCATTCGGCCCAGTACCTGCGCCCGCCACGGCCCAACGCCTTTTAGGTACTGTAGGGAGCCGTAGATAGGGTTTTCAGTAGTAGGGGATGCCTTCACACCAACAGTATACATAAGAATAGCTGAGCAAGGCTAGAGATTGTGTGGTTGTTATAATACGTCTGTGCTACAAGTAAGGTTATGAAACAACTTGAAAATCAGTTACCAATACGTATTGAGCAACATTGGTTATTATAGTTCATTCCACTCCTCAGCCGTGATTTGGCGTTCTATAATTTTCTCTATTTCCCGAATCATCATCCGTAGCTGAGGTATAGAATATTCGGCGTTGGAGGGAATAGCCAGACGTTGTTGCTTATAGACCATAAATTGGTGCCTGGTCCCAGAAAAGGGGCCATCAAATCCGAGTTTGCGCAATCGCCGAATGAAATCCCGACGTTTACACGGGGTCCATCGGCTCACGGGCTGGCTCCTGATTCAAATCAATGCCAGCAACCACAGGCAGAGGATGGCCTAGCTTGAGACCGACCAGGATCCAGTCTTCCAGGGTGGAACGCAGTTCATCCTCGCACTCCCGTAGCGTAGCTCCAAAGGCTACCACCCCTTTGCAAGCAGGAATCCGCCCGGCAAAGGTGGCATCTTCCAGCTTATCATAGACCGCTTGCGCCATTGCTTTTTCTACATACTCGCTAAGAATAAATTTTACAACCATCGCATACCTCAAGATGTTATTTCTTTATCTGAGTGACACTTTCGCATCTCCCAGTATACACAAGAATAGCTAAGCAAGGCTAGAGATTATGTGGTTGTTATGTGAGACCTTTGAAAAATCTTGCACCATTGTCATTCTGAGGGAGAGAAACGACCGAAGAATCTCGAAAACACGAGATTCTTCGCTTCGCTCAGAATGACAATAGTATTGGGGGAACTCACGGTACGCACGGATAAAAATTGTGTTATTTGTAATTGTTGGCATAATAATCACAATATTCTACAATGCCACAAATAGAACATTTTGGATTTTTTTCTAAACATATACCGTTGCTTCCCATCTGGCCATATTTTACAAAGATAATGTCTATATATC
>JAUQZZ010000188.1 GCA_030586765.1 Candidatus Brocadiales bacterium
GGCCTGGAGTACCTCTTGAAGTACTGTTTGTGCGCCCCGACGTCCTTGGGAATCTTTCCCCCAGGTGTAGAGTCTATCTTTTAAGACATCGAAGTAGAAGGCGCTCATATCTACGGCGCAGAAATGATGGATAGAGTGATGTACCTTATGGAATTCAAACCCCTCAAAGGCCCTGGTAACCGTTTCTATAAGCCTCTGGGTCTTATGCAGGGCCCAGCGGTCTATCTCTGGTAGGGCCGTATACTCTACGGAGTCCTTCCTGGGGTCAAAGTCGTGGAGGTTGCCCAGGAGGAATCTGAAGGTGTTTCTGATTCGGCGGTAGGGGTCAGACATCCGCCCCATGAGGGCCATAGAGGTATTTATATCCTGTCTATAGTCCTGGGAGGAGGCCCACAGGCGGATGATGTCGGCACCGAAGCGCTTCAGGGCGTCCTCTACAGAGATGAAATTCCCCAGGGATTTGGACATCTTCTCCCCTTTCTCATCCACCACAAAGCCGTGGGTGAGCACGGTGCGGAAGGGGGCAGAGCCCCAGGCCCCAACAGAGGGTAAGAGGGATAGCTGAAACCATCCCCTGTGCTGGTCCGTACCTTCCAGATACATGTCAGCAGGGAAGGAGAGCTCATTACGTCCGTGGAGGACGGCATGGTGGCTTGAACCAGATTCAAACCAGACATCGAAGATATCCATTTCTTTACTAAAGTTTGCGCCCCCACATTTTTGGCAATGGGTGTTTGGGGGTAGGAGGTCCTTTGCCTCCAGAGAAAACCAGCTGTTAGAGCCTTTCTCCATGAAGATGTCTCTAACGAAGTAGACTGTCTCAGGTGTGAGGAGTACCTCTTCACAGTTTGTGCAGTAAAAGGCTGGTATGGGAACACCCCAGGCCCTCTGGCGGGAGATGCACCAATCAGGCCTCAGGTGTATCATCCCACCTAGCCTCTCCCCGCCCCACTCAGGGACCCATTTGGCATTTTTTACTGCCTCCAGTGCTTGTGCCCTCAGGCCCTGGTGGTCAATGTCAATGAACCACTGTTTTGTGGCGCGGAAGATCACAGGCTCCTTGCACCTCCAGCAGTGGGGATAGGAATGTCTGAGGGTGCTCTTGTGAAGGATGGCCTCCAGGGACTGGAGCCTTTCTATTATCCGTGGGTTGGCCTGGGTGACCGTCTGACCCTGAAACTCACCTGCCTCCTGGGTGAATCTCCCAGCGGCATCCACAGGGCTGAAGATGGGCAGGTTGTGTTTGCAGCCTGTGAGATAGTCTTCTAAGCCGTGGCCTGGTGCAGTGTGGACGCAGCCTGTACCTTCTTTAAGGCTGACATAGTCTGCGGTGACTATTATCCCCTGGGCCTCTCGCAAGGGGTGTTGGTATCTCTTACCCGCTAACTCCTTTCCCAGTACCGAGTCCAGAGACTCAAAGGTCTTAACACCTACCTTCTCCATAACAGATTCCACAAGGCTCTGGGCCATAATGGTTACTTCGTTTTTCTGGGTCAGGGGGTTTGTGTACCTGATGGCGGCGTAGTGGGATTCAGGGTGGAGGGCGATGGCAAGGTTGGCAGGGATGGTCCAGGGTGTTGTGGTCCATATCAGGATATTTACATGCTCATTGGGGTTCAGAGGAAAGAGGCCTGAGAGATTGTCGATTAGGCGGAAGTTTACAAAGATGGAGGGGCTGGTCTCCTCGTCGTATTCCAGTTCAGCTTCGGCCAGGGCGGTCTGGCAACGCATGCACCAGTGGATGGGCTTTAGGCTTCGGTACACGTAACCCCCCGCTACTAGCTTGGCGAAGGTGTCTATGATAGCTGACTCGTACTTTGGGTCCAGGGTGAGATAAGGGTCGTCCCAATCCCCCAGTACACCCAGGGCCTTGAACTGGGCCTTCTGAAGGTTTACGTAGAGTTCTGCATAGTGCCTGCAGAGCTTGCGAATCATAGGCTTATTTGCAGAAAATTGGGCCGTCTCCTCAGGGGTAAGTTTGGTCTCGTTTTCTGGGGCAACCAAGGAGGAGAGGAGGGCCTTGGTCTTGGAAGAAAGTTGCCCAGAGACCCTTGACTCATCCCTGGCCGCTTCTAGCAATTTATCTAATTTTTCAGGGTCTTTACCCTTTGTCAGGGACTGCATGACCCTGTGTTCTATAGGAAGGCCGTGGCAGTCCCAGCCTGGGATAAATGGGGCGTCATAGCCCCTCATGGTATAGTACCTGACGATAAGGTCTTTGAGTATCTTGTTAAGGCCAGTGCCTATATGGAGGTCTCCTGTGGGGTAGGGAGGCCCGTCGTGGAGGATGTACTTTTTGGCACCTCTTCGGGCCTTGCGTATCTGGCCGTAGAGCTCCTCCTCGTCCCATTTCTTCTGGACCTCTGGCTCCTTTTTGGCCAGGTCCGCCTTCATGGGGAAGTCTGTTACGGGTAGGTTTAAGGTGGCCTTGTAGTCCATAATTTTAGTATCTAAAGGGGTGCTTCTGTGCAGAGCCTTTCCAGTTCCCCTTCCGTTATACCCTGGATAAGGACCTTTTTATCTCTGGAGAACTCCCCTGATACAATGCGTAGGGTAGCCTTCCTCAGCTTAAAGCGCTCCGCCAGTAGTTCTATGATGGCCTCATTGGCCTTCCCTTTCTCTGGTGGAGCTTTTACCTGTATCTTTAGACTCCCTGCCCATTCTCCCACTATACTATCCTTTTTTGCCCCTGGCTGTGCCCTGACAGGAAGGATTATCCCCTCAGGTGTTTTTTTAAGTTCTATCATAATAGAGGTCCCTGCAAAAGGCTAATAGGCCCTTTAACCTTTCCATTTCACGCCCAGGCGGATTCGCCTCAGGCGAAAATTCACGGGCATTCAGTCTCCCCCTCCCTGGATGGGAGGGGTTAGGGGAGGGTGGTATTCACCCCCACCCTGCCCTCCCCCATCAAGGGGGAGGGCATTTTGTTGTTACCCCACTAAGATTTGCTATGCGCTTTTCAGAGGTCTCTAAAACAAAAAGCGTGCTATATGCCTCTGAAGATTGCCGTACCTACTCGTATAAGATTAGAACCCTCTTCAATGGCCACCTCAAAATCCTGGGTCATCCCCATGGAGAGGTATTCCATCCGTATATCCTCTATGCCCCGTTTTTTTATCTCTTCCGAG
>JAUQZZ010000189.1:0-2485 GCA_030586765.1 Candidatus Brocadiales bacterium
CACCTGTATACCGTGATAAACTTTGCGTCATCTTTGACAAACAGGGAACAACCGATAAAATTGACCTTGTTAAAAGCTTTCTAAGCGACGATGGTAAAAGAATCTTAGAATTAAGTAAGGAAGGGATTGAATACTTCTATCCTAAAAATATTCTTTCCCAAATAACTGGGATTTCTGAAACCGAACTTGATACAAAAATTGGACAGTTCCTTCAAGATTCGAAGGCTGACCACGATGGTAAAGCACACCTTGGATCTTTTTACGGAACTAAGGTAGAGCTTGCAATTAAAGTAGCTGAAAAGATTTCTACTCCTGATGGCATATCTACGGAAATTATTGATTTACTCTCTGTCGCAATCAATAGAGCTTTTGAATGAAAGTAACTTGTTCCGCACTATAGGTAAGTACGCCATTAATGCACATCCATATTAATGCGTAATATTAAGCTTGTGATTGAGTATGAGGGGACAAATTATGCAGGGTGGCAGGAACAGAGGGCCAAAGGCCCTTTTGCAAAGGAGGTCTCGCCCCCAACAATCCAGGCTCACCTAAGGGAGGCCATACAAAAGGTCACGGGGGAGTGGGTAGTCCTCTACGCCGCCTCCAGAACCGATGCCGGCGTCCATGCCCTGGGCCAGGTGGTGAACTTCAAGACCTCCTCCTATATCCCTGTAGAAAAGCTGGCACCAGCGATAAACTTCTATCTCCCTAAAGAAATCGTGGTGAGGTCCGCTGAGGAGGTGCCTGAGGACTTTCATGCCCAATTTGACGCAAAGTCGAAGGTCTATAAATATACCGTGCTCAATGACCCCATCCCCCGCGCCCTGGATAGAAATTTCTCTTACCGCTTCCCCCGGTCTCTAGATACAGAAAAGATGAAACAGGCCGCCAGCTACCTCCCGGGCAGTCATGACTTCAGGAGCTTCAGCGTGGAGTCCTTACCTAAGAAGGACAGCACCCGCAACATAAAATCTTTTGAGATAACCCAGGAGGATAGATACATACATTTTGTGGTGGAGGCTGATGGCTTCCTCCACAAGATGATACGCGGCATAGTAGGAACGCTCCTTATGGTCGGGAGCGGCAAGATGGCTGTAGAGGAGTTCCGGCGTATCCTTCAGGCAAAAGACCGCCGGCTGGCAGGACCCACTGTTCCTGCCAGGGGGCTCTGTCTCCTAAAGGTTAAATACAATGAGGAGAAGTCATGAAAAATTATGTATTAACAACCTTACTACTTTTTGCCGTTTTTGGGGGCTGTGCCGCCCCTAAGGGGGAGATTCAAAACCTGTACAAATACCACTTCTCCCTGATAAGGCCCTCCACAGGCACACTGAATTTTGAGGACGATACCCTTTTCATCACCTTTGCCCCTGATAGCGAGAAGATAAACCTCCTTATAAGAAACAAGAGCGACTCACCCATAAAGATAATGTGGGATGAGGCGGCCTATGTGGACAAGGCAGGTATCTCCCACAGGGTAATAGGCAAGGGAACAAGGTACGAGGACAAGGAAAGGCCACAGACCCCTACCATGGTGGCACCTAACTCCTCGGTGGCGGAATGGGTGATGCCTTCGGACAACATCTACCACACCTTCTTCCGATGGAAGGTCAGCCCCATGTTTCCTGAGTTGATTACCGTCTCAGACATAAGCCTCTGGGACAGGACTACCTTTAGGTTCATCCTCCCTGTAGAGGTGCATGGCCAGCACAAGCACCACGAGTTTGAGTTCCAAGTAAGGGTGCAGTAAAGACTTGAAAAGTCATGGGACTATGGTATATTCCCTAGCAAGTGGGCGCTTGGCTTCCGCCTAAGGCGGACTAGAGCACCCGCCTGAGGCGGGCAAGGGGTCGGTGGTATAATAGTTAATATTCCAAAATGGGCGCTTGGCTCAGTGGCTAGAGCACTTGCTTCACAAGCAAGGGGTCGGTGGTTCGAGTCCACCAGCGCCCATTTATTTTACAAGGACTTACGGAGAAATCACACCCCTTTCTAAGCCTGTGCTTACCACTGCAGGCCAAGCATTTTTTGCCTAGCTGCCCAAGTTTATACTGTTTTCCAGTTCTCAAAAAATCAGTTTTGAGTAGAATTTTTAATAGCCTTGTGGTATAAAAGGCACGAAGGTGGGGGGCAGTCGTTCTAAGGAGAATCATTCTCTCTTACGATAGATTACAAATAGGCTGGGGGGAGAATAAACTCCAGGTTAGAACCCTCTACCACCCCAAGATAGGCTGCTAACTTCCTGCCATATAATACCCTAAGGAACTGCGGCTCCAGAAATGGTACAGCCTTTCCACCCCTGAGGCAGAGGGGGACATCGCCGATGAGTTCTCCTTCCAGAGATTCATGGGTTCAGGATGAGCGCCCCAGTACCAGCGAGACCACCATGCCCTTGCAAAAAGCTGGGTGAAAGAGGAAGACAAATAGTAGCAGGAGAATTTAATCAGAGGGTTCCTTACCAGAAGGGTTAGAATGGAGTATATTC
>JAUQZZ010000189.1:2495-3104 GCA_030586765.1 Candidatus Brocadiales bacterium
GGCATAGGGAGAACCCTTTTCTCGCAAAGAGTAGAAGGATTAAAAAGTGGAGCATATTCGCTGTCCTGTATGTGAATCTGAACCTAATGGAGAAGGGATGAAAAGGTACCAAGAGTACACCTTATACTGGTGTACTACTTGCGACCTCCAGTGGTGGCATCCCCTGGAAAATCCTGGGGCTAGCTTTTATGAAGAAACTCACTGTATATCGCGAGACGCCTTCTCCTTTGCAGATGAGCTGAGCTCAGGGCACCAACAATTCTTCAGGTACTTACCAAAGAGAAAGGGCAGACTCTTAGATATAGGTTGTAGAGAGGGGTACTTTCTGTATGAGGTTAAGAGACGAGGGCTGGCATTGCAGACTTTTGCTTTAGATTTTGACAGAAGGGCTACAAAAGTGGCAAAGAATCTTCTGGGGCTTGATAATGTTTATAACATGTCTTTAGAGGAGTTCTGTGCCAAGAATTTTGAAAGGGACTTTGACATTGTGACCTTCTTTCAGGTACTCGAACATCAATGGGACCCAGTTGGTTTTTTGCGAATGATAAAGGGGTTGCTTCCACCTGGTGGTTACGTTGTCTTGGCAGTTCCCAACAGAAACTCTTGGGG
>JAUQZZ010000190.1 GCA_030586765.1 Candidatus Brocadiales bacterium
CTTTTGTAGGGCAAACCTTTAGGTTTGCTTCTTGCAGGGCTAAAGCCTTGCCCTACATGTGTAGGCAATAAGGGATTCAAGAATATGTCTATCCTGGTAACAGGCGGTGCGGGTTTTATTGGAAGCCACCTCACAAGGCTTCTCATTGATAGGGGTGAAAAGGTGGCCGTCCTGGATAAGCTCACCTACGCAGGAAGCCTCAATAATTTGGAAGGCTGTTTTGGTAAGCCATGGTTCAAGTTCTACAGGGGCGATGTATGCAACAAGGAGCTTGTGGAACACATCGTGGAGGAGGCAGGGATAGATAGGATAGTCCACCTGGCCGCAGAGACCCACGTGGACAGGAGCATAGAGGATGCCTCTGCATTTTTAAGGACTAATATCCTGGGAACCCATGCCCTGCTAGAATCGGCCAGGCAATCTGGTATCAAGCGGTTCCTCCTGGTGTCCACCGATGAGGTCTATGGGGAGGTATTAGAGGGAGAAGCAAGCGAGGAGTATCCTGTCCATCCCAGGAATCCCTACTCTGCCAGCAAGGCAGGGCAGGAGCATCTGGCCTACTCGTACTGGAACACCCACGGTTTACCTGTGGTTATAGTAAGGGGCTGTAACAATTATGGCCCAGGACAGCACCCAGAGAAATTTATACCCACGGTGATTACCCGTACCCTGGAGGATAAGCCTATACCCCTTTATGGGGATGGCTTCCAGACACGGGAGTGGATACACGTGACGGATTTCGCAGAGGCTGTGGCCCTGGTAATGGAGAAAGGCGTACCAGGGGAGGCCTATAACATAGGCTCAGGGGAGAGGCTTTCTAATAAAGACTTGGTAGGGCATATTCTTGATATCATGGATAAGCCCAGGGATTTGATTGTCTCAGTGACCGACAGGCCAGGCCATGACAGGTGGTACGCCATAGACTCTAGCAAGATTAAGGCCCTTGGCTGGCAGTCTAAGATACCCTTTGAGGTAGGGATAAGGGACACTATGAGTTGGTATGAAGAAAGGGCAATGGTACGTTAGGACCAAAAGGGATGAAAGTCATAGAGAGGAAACTAAACTTTGGTGCTAGGTCTTTGGAGGACATCTTTGATGCCACCCTTGGTGCGGACATTAGCTACTGGTCCCTTCCCGATAGAAAGACCTGTACCGTGTGTGGCAGGGGTATAAAGAGGGGACCTTCCCCACAGGGCAGGACAAGAGGCTACGGCAGGGTTACAGTCTCCCTCTGTTCTCCTGGATGCAGACAGGCTTACAGGGAGTGGCTGAGGGATTAGCTTTTTGTAGCGTCGGGTCTCCGTACCCGACGTCCGATGCGGTGATCGGACGCTACGTATTGGAATTTGTAATTAACTAATTAGGAGGTAAAAAATGGCTAAACCTAATACTTACTGGTTCTACAATCACACCACTAACAATGTGGTAAAGGCCGCTGGTTCAGGCTCAGATGCCAACTTTAAGCCCATCACCACGGGCACAGGGGCCAGCGGGTTCACCCTGGCATGGACAGGCTCCAATGCCGCTGACGGAGCACCCACAGGCACCAGGGACACCATCACCATCCCAGGTTCCGGCTCGGTGGAGATAGACAAGACCTTTATTGACGATGGCTCCATCGTAGACCAGGTGCCCCTGGCAGGTACGAACCAGGGCAAACAGCAGGGGGGCGATACCCGTTACGTCTTCTGCATCCACATCGCAGGGGCCACACAGTCCAAGGCGTTCTTAGAATTCTGGGATAACGCCAACCACAATAGTTTCAGCAACCAGGTACTAGGCTCAGGCATGGCAGGGAGTTCTTACATCTACGGCTCTGCCACCACTTATGCCAGCCCTGGCTCCTCAGACTGGTCAGGTGGGGCAAAACGCCTGGCAGGTTCAGGCCCTGATAACCGCCTGGAACTCTCCAGCGCCAATATCCCCTCTGGGGGAGCAGACCTATACTTTAACCTGGCAACAAGGGTGCCTGCCACGGCCTCGCCCTTCTCGGAGAATCCCCTGTGTGCCTTAAGGTTTTCTTATGCCTAGAACTTTTGAGCCTTTAAGCATTTGAACCCTTAAGAGGTGTAGGGCAAACCTTTAGGTTTGCTATAAGCAGGGCTAAAGCCCTGCCCTACAATTCTGGATTCTTTCATCCTCCAGAGACGGACCCAGAAGGACATAGAGACAAGAGGAGGAGGTTATGTCGTACCAAAGGCAGATTCGCCATAATTCAGGCGAACAACCCCAGGCGGCACTTTCGTCAAAAGGGAATCTCAGCCAGAAAGATGGCGGACCTGGCTCTGTCACGGCGCCAATCTTTGTGGCAGACATGCGCTTCATAGTCCACTTTAAGGATGGGGAGACGGTTCAAGGTAGACCCCTGGGGGGCCTGGATACGGGCTGGAACAGCCTTTCAGATAAACCCATCTCCAGGCTGGTTTATGTCAATCCCTTTGGAGACATGATAGTCCTCCAGGGCTATGAGGAGTACAATCACATGGTGGAGTGCCTCCAGCCTATGGGAGGCAGGCCCTATATCACCGATGTGTATCTTATGGGAGCCAGAGACGGACTGGTAACGGTCTACAGGCTTAGGGCTTTTCAAGATACCTCCCAGGATGCCGTCCGGGTGGGGGATGTGACGGTCAGGGTGTGCCCCCGTGGGAAGGAATATCTCGACTCCGAGACCTGGGGGTGGAGAAGGGGGCTAAAAACGGCATGACAGGGAAATCGGACTTGTTTCTTCTTCGGCCTGGTGACAGGACACTGCTCAGGGGTGTGGAGGAGCTGTTCAAACATCTCCCCCTGGGCCATTCCCAATACCAGATAAGGAATTTTATTATCGGCCAGTTTGAGAGGTGCTCCCCTGACCGTGCCCACAGACAGTGCCTCCTGGAGATTCACACCAGGTATCAGTCCCTCCTTGACCTGCACTACAGATATCGCAAGACCGAACTGGAGATGGAGGAGGAGCGGATAAACCAGGAGGATGCGCAGTACAAGCTGGACAATGTGGCAAAGGACGAG
>JAUQZZ010000191.1 GCA_030586765.1 Candidatus Brocadiales bacterium
GATACAGGGAATCCCAAAGGCCCAGGTTTATCAGGGCCTCTCTGGCGTAGCGGCCAACAGGGACTGACTCAGGTTCCCCTATGGCTATACGCTTGACCTCCCTGCCCGCCAGGTCTCTCGCAGAATTTATCTCCAGGCCACTTCCCGCAGATGCCACCACTACTAACTTGTTGGTCAACAACTCTCTCCTTGTATCAGGCAGGGCAAGCCCATCAAGTTCCAGGGCGTCCACCTCCTTAGTACTGGCAGATATGAAGACATCTGCCAGTGCCCCAGCTTCTATCTGATGCAGTAGGGTTCCTGAGGCCCCTGGGTTTAAAGACACCCTGGCCCCGCTCCTGGCCTCAAACCTCTCCTTGACCTCCTTTACAGCATCGGTAAGGCTAGCTGCTACAAATACCACTATCTCCTCCTCCCCGGCAGCTACCCCGTACCCAAAGACAGGGGCCAGGAGAAGAATAAGAAGCATAGGGACGCTATATATTATTGGCATGGGACGTTCAAGAAACGGAGCGTTATATCATGCATGACATAATGCATAAAAAATTAAAATCTGTCAAGCAAATCTCCCGAAAATCTTTTTATATTCCCTCTCCACGCAGTTTTTGACCCTCTTCTGATATATCTCGTAGTCCTTCAGGAGCCTCTCTGCCTCTGAGGTTAATCTTGCCCCACCCCCTCCCCTCCCCCCTATACTTGCCTCTAAAAGCCTTACGCCTAATCTCTTTTCAGTAGCCTTTATCTTACCCCAGGCCGCCCTATAGGACATGCCCAGACCCTTGGCCGCAGAATTTAAAGAGCCCCTTTCTCTTACAGCCTCTAAAAGGAGCCTCCTGCCTTCTGCAAAAACAACCTCACCCTCCTTCTCTATCCAGAGCTTAAACCTTGGATTCATCTTTGCCCCCTATGTAGGTCGGGCATCCTGCCCGACATCTGTTATTACCATGAGTCAACCTCGAAGGTACCATTCCCAGAAGAGTAGGAATAAGTTATTATGTCCTGCGATAAACCTTTTCGAACGGGGTTCTCAAGGAGATACCTCATTTTTACTTCCATGTCTCTTGGACCTCTTATTCCGTAGGCATAATATCCATCCTGCCATACCTTGCCTGTCCTTCCCATCTGTTTGTTTATCTTTTTAGAAGAAAAACTTTTCAAAGAATGCATAATTTGGGGTAACGTTTTGTCCGAAGGCGTTGAGATGATAAGATGTAAATGGTCTGGCATTATTACAAAGGCATGCAATTTCAAGTAGCCTCTAGCCCTGAGAAAATATATTGAGTCTATTACTGTCCTGGCAGTATTAGGAGAGGTGAAAATCTGAGAGTGTCCCTCTATATTGGTAGTGACAAAATAAAACTGGGTCTCAGAGGCTAAATGTTTAGGTCTACTCATGTACCCCAAATCCTTTATCTGGTTGGCGGGCTGGAAGCCCGCCCTACCAGGAGCAGAAGCCCGACCCTACTAGAGGAGAACCCGCCTATCCAGGAGCAGAAGCCCGACCTATCCAGAAGCAAAAGCTCACTCTATCCAGGGGGTTTTTGCGTGTGCGCATTAAACCCACCCTACACAGGGGTTGATTATGTGTACTCGTTAAATTGTCCTGCAGGTCTCATCAATTTGTTCTGTAAGTCGGGCATCCTGTAAGTCCTGTAGGTCGGGCATCCTGCCCGACATTTAGAGCTGCTAAGGATTATATTTCTTTTACCATATGTCCGTCAACATAAGTAGCATTCCTAAAGGGGACTTCGGAGAAGGAGGATTGACATAAAAAAATCGCTGTGTTAATATTAGACGCAAAGGAAAACCTAGCAAGATGCCTGAAAATCCTATGCCGCCTCATCCCCAGAAGACACCCGTTGAGACTACCTCCTCAAAGGCCGCCCAAAAGGCCTCTCTGGTTTATTACCTCATACTTCTGTGTTGTTTTGGGAATTTTCTCCCTTACATCATCACCACCTCAGTAAGCTGTGGCGCTGCCAGGGGTTTTATCAAGAAAGAGGCCTTTGACCACCTGGTCTCTGTAAGGGATATAAAGAAGAGGGAACTGGAAAACTTCTTCTTCGAGAGAAGGGCCGATGTCTACCAACTCTCTAATAACCTCCTCTTCAAGTGGGCAAGCGAGGCCTACGTCAATTCCTTCAATATAGGAGGAATAGAAGGTAAAGACTACAAGGATGTGGACAGGAGATATAGTACCATTCTGAGCAGTTTCTGCGATGCCTATCAATATTACGACGTCCTTCTATTAGACCTGGACGGTGACGTGGTCTGCAGTGCCAAAAAACGCCCAGTACTAGGTAAGAATATCCTTAAAGGCATATATACTGAGACCCCCTTGGCCGAGGCCTTTGTCAGAGGCAAGACCGCTATCACCATAGGGGATATGAAATGGTATGCCATTTACAACGGGCCTGCTATATTCGTCTCAGCCCCTATCATAAAGGAGGGGGAACGCGATCCCTTTGGTGTCCTCATCCTCCACCTGGACGATACAGAGATAAATAACATGATGACCCAGAGGCCTGGCCTCAAGGAATCAGGAGAGACGTATTTAGTAGGAAGCGACCTCTTTATGCGTTCGGACTCCCGCTTCACCACTGCTGCCTCAGAGGTGCTTAAGATGAAGGTGGATACCGTGGCCACCAGGGAGGCCCTCTCAGGCCAGACCAACATGAAAATAATCAGGGACTACCGCAACATAAAGGTCCTGAGCGCCTACACCCCCTTAGAGATATCTTCGGGCGTCAGATGGGCCCTTATAGCAGAGATAGATAAGGCTGAGGCCCTGGCCCTGGAGTCAGGGATGATATACCGCGTGGTCTATATGACCGCCGCCATGTTCCCCATCTGGGGCGCTATTATCTTTATATTCCACCGAATGATGAAGAAGAACCTCTTTTAGCAGGTAAGGATTTAGAATAAAGAATTCAGTGGTCAGGATTACATAGGGAATAGGGGTGCGTTATTACGTGCCCCTATGT
>JAUQZZ010000192.1 GCA_030586765.1 Candidatus Brocadiales bacterium
TAAGAGACAACGTTTATAAGAGATTTGGAGACCGTCGGCACCCCTATCGCGGCCTGTTTGCCACCTTCCTTTTCAGCGGCCTATTCCACGAGTACATCATAAGCCTGGCCTCTAATACCCTGAACGGCTTCATGCTGGCCTACTTTATGACGCAGTTTGCCTGCGTGGTCTTCTCTATCTCTCTGCACCGTTTCTTGAATCAGTACCTCCCAGACTATCCAAGGATGAGGCTAACCACGCCCTTTCTGGGCGTAAAATGGCTCCTGACCCTCTTTTGTATCCTCCTCCCCGTCCCCCTTTTCATCCACAACTTTGAGAAGGTCTTCCCCCTGCATACTTTTTAGACGACTGCACCGCTAGTAATAATATATAGAGCCCTTTCGTATCATCAGATCCTCAAATTAAGATGGACTTTTAAGGACAGGTCTACCTTTCCCATGGTCTCCTCTGACAAAGTCTTGAGCGTCTTTATTACCCTTTTTTTATCTATCGTCCTAATCTGGCTGGCATTCACTATGCTTTTGTCTTTGAGACCACCCTCTCCGGCAGATACCTCAACGCATATGGGGAATACTGCCTTTTTGGGGTCGTAAGAGGTAATGGGAACCACGGTCACTTGGGGCGAACATTCATTGGCGATATCGTTTGAGATTATAAGGCAAGGACGGGTTTTCCCCATCTCTGTCCCCACGGTGGGGTCTAGGCTAACCACGACCACCTGTCCCCGCATGGGAAAGTTTGACAAGGTTATTCTTTCTCCCAACCTTCAAGGTCTACCCCGGAGAATTCGCCAAGCAGTTGGGCGTTTTCCTTTGCCAGGTATTGGTAAGACTCAACCAATTTTTGTCTCAACTCTTCCTGGCGGATTTTTTCCAGCCCCTCCAGGAGGAACTTGCGGGCAAGGGTAGTGGCCTTCGTGTCCTTTTCTCGGGACACGTCCCTTAATTGTTGCAGGAGGTCCTTCGGAAGCCGCAGGTTCAGACTAGAGAAAGCCTTTTTCTCTTTATGTGTCGGAGTATGCACCTTTCACCCCTCGTTAAAAGGACAATGTGGTTTTCTTTCTTTACTGTATTTTATTATGCTATCACAAAATGTCAACAAAATTGTTTAAATTTTTGTTACATAACTCTATGTTTAAAAGTGCTCAAAATGTTACTAAAAAGGTTTGTGCAACAACTTCGTTCCCCAGCGGATTTGAATTTTTAAGGCCCCGGTATTTACAATAAAGCCCTTTTCCAGTACCATCTTATCTCTGTCTTTTTGAGTTTATCGGCTTTAGCAACAAGGAGGCAAGAGAACGATGGAAAGAAGTGGCCGAGGAATGTCCTCATTGATACTAGCCGTTGCAACCGCCTTTTTGACCCTTTTTCTTGGGTTGTTTCTTTCCCTGGAATCTACTGTGTTGGCAGAGTGGGGTACGGCGGACAGTGAGGGCACGATATACGTAGCCCATTGGACCCATGCCCCTGAAGACTGCCCTGGGAGGAGTAAAGAGGGGGCAAAGATGCTCAGCGACTTCTGGGCAAGCCGTGATGAGGCCGTCAGGAAGGGGATAAAAATCCTGGGAGCCTATGTCACAGTAACAGAGCACGACTACTACATCATCGTCCAGGCCAAAGACTATGCCGCCGTGGTGGAATTCTTTTTGCCCCTCGTGCCCACCCAGACAGGCTCCTTTAGACCCGTCCTGCCCATGGAGGAGTGGCTAAAGATAAATCAGCCGAAGTAGGGGCAAACCTATGTGTTTGCCCCTACCTTTGGGGCATGGTTTGTCAGGGTGTGCAGACCAGGAATATACTCTTTTCTTCAGGGGTCAATCTGGTAAAATTAACATTTGTAATCATGCTGAAAGATAAAGAATCCCTGGGAAAGGAACTCGTGGCCACTGCATACCTCACGGGAGATTTTGACCTCAGCTCGGGAAAGAAGAGCAAGTACTTCTTTGATAAGTACCTCTTTGAGGCTGAACCAAGGCTACTGGGTTGGGTAGCGGATTACCTCTCTGAGATGGTACCCCCAGGCACCCAGAGATTAGCAGGAATGGAGGTAGGGGCAGTCCCCCTGATAACCGCCCTATCCCTGAAGACCCATATACCCTTCGTCATTGTCCGGAAGGCCAAGAAGCCTTATGGGACGGCCCGGCAGATTGAAGGCAGGCTCAACCAGGGCGATGTGGTTGTCTTGGTTGAGGACATAGTGACCACGGGCCAGCAGGCCCTGAAGGCAGTTAAGATACTACAGGAGGCAGGGGCAAGGGCAGTAAAGATAATCTGCGTAATTGACAGGGAAGAAGGGGGCAGGAAGAATATAGAGGCGGAGGGACTCAGTTTTGAGGCCCTGTTTACAAAGACAAGCCTTGGGATATGAAGGTAGGGAAAGTTTGGAAGAAAAAACTCTTACACACCATGACCCCCTCGTAGGGCGCTATGCCAGCCCTGAGATGGTCCATGCCTTCTCGGAGAGGCGGAAGCACGTCCTCTGGAGGCGGCTGTGGATTGCCCTTGCAGAGGCAGAGCACGAGCTTGGCCTCCAGATGGTGTCAAAGGACCAGATAGAGGAGATGCGGCGGCACGTAGAGGATATAGACTATGAGAAAATCAGGGAGATAGAGGCAAGGATAAGACACGAGGTCATGGCCCACCTCCATGCCTACGGCCTCCAGTGTCCAAAGGCCAAGCCCATCATCCATCTGGGGGCCACGAGTGCCTATATACTGGACAATGCTGACCTGGTAATCATCCGTGATGGGCTGGAGATACTCAGGCGGAGACTGGTAGGGGTGATAAACGAGCTGGCCCGGCAGGCCTTCAGTCACCGCTCCCTGGTAACCGTGGCCTTCACCCATTACCAACCTGCCAACCTCACCACGGTAGGCAAGCGTATCGGCCTCTGGCTGCAGGATTTCGTCCTGGACCTCGGGGAACTGGAGTTCAGGCTTCAGAGTCTTAGGTTCCACGGGGCCAGGGG
>JAUQZZ010000025.1 GCA_030586765.1 Candidatus Brocadiales bacterium
CCAGACGGTTGGTTATGTCCCTCTCTACAATCTCGGCAGGCATCCCTGGGTAAAGGGTGAGAATCTGGACCGCGGGGGTCTTAAAGAGGGGCAGGAGGTCCATGGGGAGGCGGAATAAGACCGTGACCCCCAGGACCACAATGACCAGAATGAAGACGATAATCAGATAGGGGGCCTTGAGGGCTAGCTTAACCAGTCCCATGATAAACTTTTTCTCACATCGAGAGCGTTAGAATCACTGTAGTAGGCCAAATAATCCATTGAAAAGGGATTAGTTTTTGAGCCTAAACTCTATAAAAGGATCACTACTCCAAGGGAGTCTAAACAAAAGAGGGAATGTCTTCTGTCAAAGCACTTTCGAATATTTGAGTTCAAGCATTACTTCTTAGGTTCTCCAAAGCTGTCTACATCAACAGTAAGGGAGTCTTCAAAGACCGTACCTTTCACCTCTACAGGGGCGCCATGGAACTGCTCTCCCTTTATAAGGGGTGAGGCCTGGTCGTTCTGGAGGTAGTGAAGGGTCTTGCCTGTTAAAGACTCAATGACCTTTCCGTCCGCCCCTACGGCCTTGTCAATCTTCAGGCTATGCACGTGGCCATAGACACTGCACTGGGCCTTTGCTCCTGCGGTCTTTTTGAGGGCACAGCCCAGACAGTAATTAGTGCCGTAAACCGTTACCTCTTTTCCCTCCTGGGCATAAACAGCCCCCAGGCATAAAGAGGTTATGAAAAGCCACGCAAGAAGGAACCTCATAAACACCGCCATGGTACACCTCCTCTAAAAATGCCAGATAACCGCAAAAATAGTTGTTACAGTGGTTAAACCATCCATTAAGTGGCCCAATTCCTTACTTGCCCCTTTCCTCAAAACCTTTGATGATCCTCTTCAGGGACGGAAGGTCCACCTCAGACACCGCACAAGCCACAGCCCCATTAGTCTTAACCGCCACAAAATTGTTCCCACGTATCCCCTTATCCTCAATAATCTTGTGGGTTTTTAATTCCTTTTCAGCGCTGGGAAATTTCTTCAGGTCTTCATCTCTAAAAATGAATAGGGACAGGGGGACACCGCTGTAGTTATACATTAGGTAAGCGACATGTACCTTTTTTAGATAACATGACCTGGCGCCCACAAGCTTAATCTCTTTCCTCGAAATCTTGGGGAGACATAGGTTGAAGTCCAATTTGCCTGAGAAGTACCCAAGCACCGCCTCTTCTGAGAAGGTCTCAATGTTTGGGCTTAATTCATTCTCTACATATTCTGTATGACAGCGATTGGCCTCAAGGGCCAGGTCTATATGCCTTGGGTAGTTAAAAATCGTGATAAGGACGAAGGCCGAGATTCCTACGGCAATAGGGATTGAATACTTCATGTAGAGGCCTCTATTTCTGCGCTTCTCGTACATCCTTATCCTTGAGAAAATACTCTTCCAGACCCTTTCTTCCTCGTCCTCTGTGGAGGGGGCTTCCTGGGAAAATATAGAAGTAAGGGCGCCCTCTATCTTTCTCTCCTGGGTAAACCTGCGGCTGCAGCTCTCGCAGGCAGAGAGGTGTTCAGAAACCTCCAGAGTACTTCTGGCATCCAGCTCTGAATCCAGAAAGAGGTTAATAAATTGTCTCACTTCATTACAATTCATGGATTAATCATTCCTATCAGCAAAGAACCCTATCTCTTTTGCATAGTCACATAAGAACTCACGCAATCTTGCCCTTGCTCTGGAGAGTTGGCTCATTACCGTCCCAACGGGTATCTGCAAAACCTCGGCAATCTCTTTGTAACTAAGCCCTTCTATAGACCTCAAGAGAAATACAGCCCGCTCAGATAGACTTAGGCGAAATAAAGACCGTTTTACCCGCTCATCCACTTTCTCTAAGAGCCTATCTGGGTCTTTTAGAATCTCCTGATACATAGATTCCTTCTCAAAGACCTCCAGGATTCCAAGCTCATCACAGTCTAACCTGGTTTCAAAAGTATCCTCCCTTCCGTGCTTTTTGTTAAAATTATAGATCGTGTTTACCAGAAATTTAAAAATCCATGCCTTAAAGTTGCCCCCCTTCTGAAAAGTATCAAAGGATTTATAAGCACTTAAAATGGCTGTCTGTAAGGCATCCTCTACATCGTTCTTGTCCCAAATTATATTTCTGCAAAACCTATATAGAGACCTCCTGTGGGGTTCCAGGAGTTCTAGAAAGGTAGTTTCTTTACTATGCCTAGCCACTTAAGCTCCTAAATTTGAATCTCTTAGTACTAAACGTACCGCTCTACTGTAGTATTTTCCACAAAATGCCTTTTTATTCCCCAAAATATCATATGGTACAGATGATTGACCTCTAGTGCATGCGAAAGATATTGATCCTGATATGCAGAGTATTACGCAATTTGCTACTTTTGGCAACTCTTATAAAGTTTATTGACAACGGTGCGGGAATATATGAAGATAAAAAATGTTGGTGAAAAGGCTTGTTCTAGAGTATCGTCCTGGCTAGGAATTAGAAGATGGGAAGGATTGTAATTGATATAGAGAAGTGTAACGGGTGTGAGATATGTATCTTCACATGTCCTCACAAGTTAATCCATCTCGCAAATAATATCAACTTTATGGGGTATCGCTACGTCTGTTTTTCTGACCCAGAAGGTAAGTGCGCAGGGGACGCCCTTTGTGCAGAGATGTGTCCTCAAGTGGCCATAAAGGTCTATAAATAATCCCCCTGTTATGTTGGTTAGTCCTTTTTAAGACCTGCAGACATTCCACTCCTCACAAATTCTACACCCCTTCTAAGGGCCTCCTCATCCAGGTGAACAAAATCCCTGTGCCTCTCACCAACGGCCTCTAGTATGCTTGCTGAGGCACTATCGAAAGAAACCACCTTTGTTCTCTCAATAAAGGCCCCTGCCAGCACCATATTAGCCACCCTGTCCGAACCTACTTTCTGGGCAATGGTAGTGGCTGGAACAAAGACCTTTTCCATGTTCCCTCTCTTACTCATGGTTCTGTCCACAAGGTCCGAGTTATACAGTACGAGCCCACCGTGCTTCACCTTCCCTTCAAATTTAAGCACAGAGGGGACGTTCATCAATATGGCAGAGAGGGGTTTTTGTATAATAGGCGAACCAATAGGTCTTGAAGAGATTACCACCGTACAATGGGCAGTCCCCCCTCGCATTATAGGCCCGTAAGAGGGGAGGAAGGTAACGTACTTATTCTCCCTCATAGCCGCGTAGGAGAGAAGCCTCCCTATCACCAGAACCCCCTGCCCGCCAAAGCCCGAGATTATCAGGTCTTGGTACATCCCTAGCCTTTCTTAGAGGTATCCACCGATTTAAACACCCCAAGAGGATAATAGGGAATTAGTTCCTTTTCTACCCTGTTGAGGGATTCTACAGGGGTCAGTCCCCAACTGATGGGACAGGTGGCAAGTATTTCCACAAAGGATAGGCCCCTGCCCTCGAGCTGCATCTTAAAGGCCTCAAGAACCGCCTTCTTAGTCTTGACGATATTGGCAGGGTTATTCACCGCCACCCTGACAGAGTAAGAAGGGCCCTCCATGGAGGCAATCCACTCTGCCATCCTCATGGGATGACCCTCCCTGGCATCCCTACCGTAAGGGGTAGTGGTTGTGCGCTGACCTAAAAGGGTAGTGGGAGCCATCTGCCCCCCAGTCATCCCGTAGACGGTATTGTTCACATATATAACAGAGAAATTCTCACCACGGTTGGCAGCAGACAGTATCTCCGCCAGGCCAATGGCGGCGATATCTCCATCTCCCTGGTAGGTAAAGACAAAGAGGTCTGGCCTTGCCCTCTTGATGCCTGTGGCCACAGCAGGCGGGCGCCCATGGGGGGCCTCGGTGACGTCAAAGTTCATATAGTCATAGAGAAAGACGGCGCAGCCTACAGGTGCAACGCAGACTGTCCTCTCCCGCAGGTCTAATACATCTATGGCCTCCGCCACTATCCTGTTTATCACCCCGTGGGAGCATCCAGGACAGTAATGCATGTTTGCGTCCTTCATGCTCTTCGGCCTGTCAAAGACCAGCTTCATGTCCTCTCCTTGCACCTCTTAATTATCTCCTCAAGACATTCCTCAGGAGAGGGAACGTAGCCCCCCATCCTCCCATAGAAATCCACCTCTACCCTGCCAGCCACAGAGAGCTCAACATCCTCTACCATCTGCCCAGCGCTCAATTCAAAGACCAGAAATTTGTTCACCCTCTCTGCCAGGTCTCTCAAGGCCTTCTTAGGAAAGGGGAATAGGGTAATGGGCCTGAAAAGTCCTACCTTGTACCCTTGTTCCCTGGCCTCCTCTACTGCGCTAGCGGCAATGCGGGCGCTGGTGCCGAAGGCTACCACCACCAACCTGGCATCCTCCAGGTGCCTTGACTCAAATCTAACCTCTCTAGCCTTAATGGTCTCATACTTCCTCTGCAGTTCCCTATTATGTTCTTCCAGCTCCTCGGGTTCCAGGCGCAGGGACTTAATTATCCTGGGCTCCCTGCCCTTTGCCCCTGTTAGTGCCCAGGGCTTCTCCTCTTTCTCTTGTTCCCTAGGGGGCATAAACTCCACTGGTTCCATCATCTGCGCAATCACAGCACTGCATAAAATCATCACAGGATTCCTGTATCTCTCCGCCAGGTCAAAGGCCTCGTAGCAGAGCTCTGCGGCCTCCTGTACCGAAGAAGGTGCAAGGACGATGTTGTGATAGTCACCGTGGCCCCCACCCTTCACCGCCTGAAAGTAGTCTGCCTCCGAGGGGGCTATATTCCCCAGGCCGGGGCCTCCACGGCAGACATTGACTATAACCCCAGGCAGTTCGCATCCAGCCATATACGAAATCCCCTCCTGTTTCAGACTGATGCCTGGGCCGGAAGAAGAGGTCATGGCCCTGGCACCCGTGACAGCAGCCCCAAGGACCATATTTATGGCAGAGATTTCACTCTCCACCTGAAGAAACACCCCTCCCCTCTTTGGAAGCTCCCTGGCCATATACTCCGCCAACTCACTCTGAGGGGTAATAGGATACCCAAAATAGAGACGGCAGCCCGCCCTGATGGCGGCCTCAGCCATGGCCTCCGAACCTCTCATTAGTAATCTTCTAGTCAACATTTAAATTATGTCTTAAAAATATTTTACTACAGAATCTGTGGCCAAAACAATGGTAAAACCCACTAAGGCAGGACCTCCCCGGTCTTATGCCCCAAGAACTTCCTCTCCACCCTATTCCGATTGCTTTTTAAAGTGTTGCATTGTAACATACAATTTAGTGGTGTCTAAACAATATGCACACTTCGGAGTGGAAGAAAACTAATCTTGAAGGACGAGATAAAAACTCTTAAGGGAGAAGAGGTAAAAGAAGAATGCTCCACCCTTTCGGGTATCCCTCTAAAGCCCTTTTACACCCCCGCTGACATAGCCTGTCTGGACTACATGCGAGACCTTGGCCTGCCGGGACAATACCCTTATACAAGGGGTATCCATGAGAGTATGTATCTGGCCAGGCTCTGGACAATGAGGCTATTTTCAGGATTTGGCACAGCGGCTCAAACAAACAAGAGGTTTCGATTCCTCCTGGAGGAGGGCGAGACTGGTCTCTCAGTGGCCTTTGATATGCCTACCATAATGGGATATGACTCAGACCACCCTCGTGCAAGGGGAGAAGTGGGTCTCTGCGGCGTAGCCATTGATAGTCTGGAAGATATGGAGATACTCTTCCAGAACATAGCCCTTGACCAAGTTACTACCTCCATGACCATCAATGCCCCCGCCAGTGTGCTGTTTGCTATGTATCTGGTGGTGGCTGAGAAAAGAGGTATACCCTTTGATAAACTCCATGGGACCATACAAAACGACATCTTGAAGGAATACATTGCCCAGAAATCTTTTATCTTCCCACCGAAGCCTTCCTTAAGACTGGTAACAGACATAATTGCCTACTCCACGAGGCATGTTCCCAAATGGAATCCTGTCTCTGTAAGCGGCTACCACATGAGGGAGGCTGGTGCAACAGCAGTTCAAGAACTGGCCTTCACCCTTGCTGACGGTTTTACTTACGTGGAGGCTACAATGGAAGCAGGGCTAGATATAGACGAATTTGCTCCCAGGATATCCTTCTTCTTTAATTCCCATTCCGACTTTTTTGAAGAGATTGCCAAGTTCCGTGCAGCCCGCAGGATATGGGCAAGGGAGATGAAAGAGCGCTACAAGGCAAAGAGGCCTGAATCTGTGTGGCTAAGATTCCACACCCAAACGGCAGGCTGTACCTTGACGGCACAGCAGCCAGAAAACAACATCGTCCGTGTAGCATTTCAGGCACTCCAGGCCGTCCTGGGCGGTACCCAGTCCCTGCATACCAACTCAATGGATGAAACCTTTGCCCTTCCATCGGAAAAGGCTGCCACCCTGGCACTACGTACTCAGCAGATAATTGCCTATGAGACGGGGGTTGCTAACACTATTGACCCCCTTGCTGGTTCTTACCTCGTAGAATCCCTTACCAACCGCATGGAGGAAGAGGCCAACAAACACTTCCAAGAGATAGGGCAAAGGGGCGGGATGCTGAGGTGCATTGAGGAAGGATACTTCCAGAAAGAGATTATTCAATCTGCCAGGCGCTATCAAGAGGCCCTTGAACGCAAGGAGAGGATTATTGTGGGCTTAAACAAGTATGAACATCCCGAGGAAAAGGTCATAATACCCACCCTGAAGGTAGATCCCTCTGTAGAGAAGGAACAGATAAGGCGTCTGAAATCCCTAAAGGCCAGGAGGGATAATAGAAAGGTAGAGGAATCTTTGGGGACGCTTAGGGAGGCTTCTAGGGGCAGAGAAAATGTCATGCCCTATGTCCTTGATTGTGTGAGGAATTATGCAACCCTGGGGGAGATTATAAATGTCTGGAGGGAGGTCTTCGGGCAGTACAGAGAGCCTGTAATGTATTAAATTTTAGAGATTCCCGGGAGGTAAAATGTGTCGGTCATGGGAAACAGGCCAAAGGTACTAATTGCAAAAGTGGGACTGGATGGGCATGACCGCGGGGTAAAGGTGGTGGTCAAGGCCCTTGAAGAGGCAGGCTTTGAGGTCTATTACTCGGGCCTCCACCAAACACCAGAGGCAGTGGTAGATAAGGCCTTGGAACTAAACGTCGACCTCCTTGGGGTCAGCACCCTATGCGGTGCCCACCTTACCATATTCTCCGCTATCTCAAAACTCCTGCGCCAGAAGGGTTCAAGGGTAAAGCTCTTTGGAGGGGGTATTATACCAGAGGCCGATAAGAAGGCCCTTAGGAGGATGGGCGTTGAGAGGATATTCAGTCCGGGTACACCTTTAAGGGAGATTGTGGATTTTATAAGGAGTATATGTAAGGAAAAGAGGCTACCAAAAATAACTGCACAGAAGTAACATCAATCTTGCCTGAACTGGACGTCTTTATATTTCAGGAGCAAAGGCCTTAACTTCTCCTGGAGCTCAAGCCTCTTGGGCTTGCCAGTGGAGGTGTAAGGTACTTCCTGGCCTATAATTACTACCTTGGGCCTCATCCTGAAGGGCATCCTGTTCCTGCAGTACTGAAGTATCTCTTCCTCCTTCAACTCAACGCCATCCCTTGGAACAACATATGCAGCAACCTCTTCACCGTAGTATTTATTTTCAAAGGCCACTGCTATGCCAAATTTAACCTTCGGATGACCCTTTAAGACCTCGTCCACCTCAAAGGGCGATATGTTCTGTCCCCCTCGTATTATAAGCTCCTTGAGCCTTCCCGTGATAAAGAAGAATTTTTGCCCCTTCGCATCTAATTTATAAAATCCCTCATCACCACTGAGGAACCAGCCCCACCTGTAGGCCTTCTCATCTGCCTCGGGCATCTTGAAATATCCTCTTGCTACGTTCCTTCCCCTTATAGCTATCTCCCCTCTCTGGAGCTCGCCCACCTCCTTACCCTCCTTGTCAAGGATCGTCATCTCGTTATGTATTATAGGCACTCCTATGGAGGGGAAGCCAAGGGCAGAGAGCCAGTACCTCCTCTCTTCCTCTAGCATATCTACAGGTAGAAAGCAGGAATAACAGGTGGTCTCAGACAAGCCGTATCCATGGATAATGGGGAATTTAAACTTCTCCTCAAATCTCAGGCTCGTATCCACTGCGAGGGGGCCAGCCCCACAGATGACCCACTTGAAAAGGCTCAAATCATACTGACTGATATCCTCTCCGACTCCCAGTAAAAACTCAAGCACCGTTGGTACAACACTAACAGCCGTTACCCTATCAGCGGATAAACCTTTCCAGAAGATAGTGCATTTGAACCGTCTCCTCAGGACACTAGTTCCACCAAAGTAGTAAGGGGTTAGCAGGGTAACTACCGTCCCATTGACATGGTGGATGGGCAGGATGCACATCAGGCGGTCAGCCTCCTTGAAGCCAAACCAGCGGGCAATACCATCGGCATCTGCAAGGAGATTATACTGGGAGAGGACCACACCTTTTGGTGGGCCAGTGGTTCCAGAGGTATAGACGATAAAGGCATCGTCTCGGAGTTCTGAGGTGGGGGGGCTAAGGCTATCCTCCTTTTTCTCTATCTCCCGCTCAAGATTATAGACGCCTTCCTGAACTACTTCCCCAGGGGATACTATATACTGAAGGGCTGGACAGTCTTTCTGGATGGAGAGTATCTCCTCTAGGCACTCTTTCATGCAAAAGACCGCCCTTGCCTCTGAATGCTCCAGCACGTACCGCTTCCTTTCTATCCTCTCCTCAGCATCAAGGGGCACTACTGCCAACCCAAGCTTCCAGGCGGCAAAGTAGATAACTACCGTAGTGTAATGATTGACCATCGCTGTGGAGACCCTCTGACCTGGCCCTAGCCCGAGGGTATCCGTCATAAAGTTGGCAGTCCTATTGACGAGCTGGTTAAATTCCCTATAGGAGAATTCCCTCCTTAGGCTTATATCCTCATCGGTATAGATTAAGAAGGGTCTTGTAGGAAATCTCTCTGCCTGCTGGTCAATAAACTGGGCAAGATTCTTCCAGGGGAATAAAAAGGTGTCACTTCCGCCTGGGGTGATGTATTCCCTTTTGCCATACATATCTTTACTTTAACAATTCTTTAGATATTACTAGCCTTTGGACCTCAGAGGTGCCCTCGCCAATCTCGCAGAGTTTTGCGTCCCTGAAATACCTTTCAACGTGATAATCCTTCATGTAGCCATACCCACCAAATATCTGTACAGCCTTGGTGGCTGCCCTCATGGCTACCTCCGAGGCAAAGAGTTTTGCCTGAGAGGCCTCAAGTGGGCACCTCTTGCCCTGGTCCTTTAACCAGGCGGCCTTATGGACAAGCATCCTGGCGGCATCAATCTCCGTGGCCATATCTGCGAGCATCCACTGTATGGCCTGAAAATCACATATGGGCCGTCCAAACTGTTCCCTCTGTTTGGAATACTTTAGGGCCTCTTCAAGACAGCCCCTGGCAATGCCCACGGCCATAGCTCCTATGCCTATCCTGCCACCCTCAAGCACCTCTAGGAAGTCCATATAGCCCCCGTTTAGCCTTCCCAGGAGGTTATCCCTGGGGATGGTACAGTCCTCAAGGATTAACTCAGCGGTATCGCTACACCTCATCCCCAGCTTTTCCTCTCTCCTACCCACAGAAAGACCTGCCGTACCTTTCTCCACTACGAAGGCAGAGATTCCTCCTCTTCCCTTGGATTTGTCCGTAGAGGCCATCACTACGTATACCTCTGCCAGCGAACCCTGAGTGATGAAGACCTTCCTGCCGTTTAGTATCCATTTATCACCCTTTGGAATGGCGGTGGTCTCAAGGGCTGAAGCATCGCTACCTGCCTGGGGTTCTGTAAGGGCCCAGGCACCAAGGCACTCTCCCCTGGCCAGGGGGGGAAGAAACTGCCTTTTCTGTTCTTCAGTACCAAACTTGTAGATATGGGAGAGGCAAAGGGAGTTATGGGCAGAGACCGTTAAGGTAACGGAGGCATCAAACCTCGCCAGTTCTTCTACAGCCAGGGTGTAAGTGAGATAGTCGGTTCCTATTCCCCCGTATGTCTCAGGAACGAGCAAACCCATTAGACCAAGCCTGGCAAGGCTCTGGATAATCCGCCAGGGGAATTCTCCCTTCAAGTCTCTTTCAGCTATACCCGGCAGTATCTCCTTGTGGGCAAAATCCCTTAAGGTTCTCTGAAGGAGTTTTTGTTCCTCTGTAAGTTCTAATTCCAAGATTATACTTTTTATCTTGCAGGGGCTTCTTCTGGTAGCACGAAATAGACGTCTGTGGCCCTGAACTTAGAAAGCCTCAGGAAGCGGGCCTTCACTGGCATCCCTATCCTTACCTCCTCTGGTCTTGCTCCAACAAGCCTTGACAGAAGGAAGGTATCAACCCCAGGAAATTCCACCAATATCAGGGTAAAGGGGGTCTCTTTAAGAAAGGCCTCGCTTCCGAAGTAGCAGGTGGTATAGGTATGAACAGAGCCTTCCAGGGGCAGTTCAAACCATTCGGTCTTCTGCCCACATTGCATGCAGTGGCTACGGGGTGTGGCATATTTGTAGTTGCAGGCTGTGCATCGGCTCCCCAAGAGTTTCCCCTTTGATAGTCCTGCAAAAAAGGGGGAGTCCTGCGCATAGCTGTGGATGTAATCTATCTCGTAGTGGTCCTTAATGATGATAGGGTCTATGTTGAAGAGGATTGTGCCCTCTTCGGTTTCTGGGAGTTTGAACTCTTTTGGCATCTTATTGTTCTTCTCCTAAGAAGCCCGATTAAAAAACTTATACAAAATCTTTTAAATCGATTCCAGGATACTCACTGTTATATATGTGCCCGTGCCGGCGTGGCTGTGGATGAGGCCGCGCTTTGCATCTTTTATCTGCAATCTATCATTTCCCAGGTGTTTTTCTATGGTTCCCTGCAACTGCCAGAAGGCCATGACGGCCTGCATGAGACCAGTTGCCCCCACTGGATGGCCAAAGGCCAAAAGCCCTCCCGAAGGGTTTACAGGAATTTTCCCCTGTTTGCGGAGCTTGAGACCGTAGTCTATCCCTGGCATAAAGGGATTCCCCTCCTCCACAAACCTTCCGCCCTCTCCGTATCTGCAAAGACCAAGGTCTTCGCAGGTCTGGATCTCACTGGAGGTGTAGGCATCGTGAAGCTCAATAAAATCAAGCTCCTCTATAGGGTTTTTAATCCCTGCCATCTCATAGGCAAGCTTTGCAGCCATTCTGCCACCCCTGAAGGAATGAACCCCTGGATACCTTAACCCCTTATAATCTTCCTCCTTTTCGTGGGGCAACAGTATCACATTTCCCCTGGGCCTATCTGCCATCCGCATGGAATCCGTACCGCAACCTACACCAGTTACCTTCACGGGCCTAGGGCATACCTTTTTTGCAACCTCCTCTGAGGCCAGGATGGCTACGGCTGCACCGTCAGACATCTGGCATATGTCTAGCATTGTCAAGGGTGTGGCAACCATTGGCGACTGCCTTACATCCTTGATGGTAAGCTCCATGGGGCTCTGGGCATAAGGGTTATAGAAGGCGTTTTTGTGATTCTTAATGGAAACCATGGCCATCTGCTCTACCGTTGTACCAAATTCGTGCATGTGACGCCTGACCATCATGGCGTAATAGCCAGTGTAAAATCCACCCACTGGGTAATCAAAATTTGTATCCGATGCATGGGCAATAAACTCATTTCCCTTCCATGTGCTGACCCTTGACATGGTCTCAAAACCGAAGGCGAGGCAGACCTTCATCCTGCCTGAGGCAATGGCCTCCCAGGCTGCCTGGAAGCAGAGCCCACCCGTTGCCCCACCCCCTTCCACCCTTTTAGAGGGTCTGGGGCAGAGACCGAGGTAGTCCTGAACCATGCTGGCTGCCTTGAGCTGGCGGGTGAAATGGTCTGAAAAATATGAACCTACACTCCCGTCAATCATATCAGCCTTAAGGTGGGGTACATCTGCCATGGCATTATCAAAGGCCTCCTTGACCATGAGGCGGAAATCTTTGTCAGGATGGGCCTTCTTGAACTTAGTTATTCCGCCAGAAATCATATATACGGGGCGCATGTTTGCATATCCTTAAAAAGAACGTGGGTCTGTCACTACGTCCTCAAGAGTTCCCTGGCAATGACCAACCTCTGTATCTCTGAGGTCCCCTCGTAAAGAGTGGTTACCCTGGCGTCCCTGTACCACTTCTCGACGGGAAAGTCTGTAGTGTAGCCGTATCCCCCAAAGATTTGAAGGGCCTTAAAGGCGACCCTGTTTGCCATCTCTGAGGCAAAGAGTTTCGCCTGGGAGGCCTCTTTTGTATATGGGAGCCCCCTATCCTTCAGATAAGCCGCACGAAAGGTGAGGAGCCTCGCTGCTTCTATTTCCATAGACATATCGGCCAGCATGAACCTTATCGCCTGAAAGCCTGAAATGGGCTGACCAAATTGGAACCTCTCCTTTGAGTATCTAAGGGCCTCTTCAAGGCAGGCCCTGGCAATGCCCACGGACTGGGTGGCAACGCCTATCCTGCCACCATCCAGGGTAATCATCGCTATCCCGAAACCGTCCCCCTCCTTGCCCAGTAGATTCTCCTCGGGGATGGTACAATCCTGGAAGTTTAGCTCCACAAGGTCAGAGGCCCTCAGGCCCATCTTTTCCTCTACCTTTCCTACGGAAAAACCTGGAGTACCTTTCTCTACCATAAAGGCAGAGATACCGTGGGCGCCTTTGGTCACGTCTGTAACAGCAAAGACAATGGCCACATCTGCATGGGCGCCGTTTGTTATAAAAAGCTTCGTCCCGTTTAGGACGTACCGGCCTATCTTCTTTACAGCAGTGGTCTTCAAGCCTGCGGCATCACTGCCCGCCTGAGGTTCTGTGAGGGCAAAGCAACCGAGTTTCTCTCCCCTGGCTAAGGGTATTAAAAATCTATGCTTTTGCTCCTCACTTCCAAACCTGAAGATTGGCTCGCATACCAGCGAGTTATTTACCGAGATTATAATCGCTGTGGAGGCACAGGCTCTGGAGAGTTCTTCCATGGCAAGGACGTAAGAAATGGTATCCATACCTGAGCCCCCGTACTGGACAGGTATCATAATGCCCATAAGGCCCATTTCAGAAGCCTTACGGATTTGCTCTTCAGGAAATCTTGCCTCCTTATCCAGTCTGGCTGCTACCGGCCCTAGCTCCTTATGCACAAACTCCCTCACCACACCCAGAAGGAGTCTATGTTCATCGGTGAAAGAGAAATTCATCCCTTTTTACCCGCCTCTTTATGAAACAACAAAAACTCCTCTTAAAGTACAAATAATTTTACTATATGACCTACGCCTAAAACAATGGTAAAACCCTGATAATCCCGTTGACCCTTGATTAGCTTTCTGATAAAGATACGAATTCTAAGATTGCCTATCATACTTCTTATTTGCAGACCATGCGCCCAAAAACTCCAAGACATGTGGGGGTAGAGGAGGCTGTATCCACCATTAAATCAGGGGATAGGGTCTTTGTAAGCGGCAATGCCTCCACCCCTCACGGTCCCCTGGCAGCCCTGGCCGCCAGGAAGAATAAACTGAGAAATGTGGAAGTCATGCACCTCCTCCTCTACGGGGAAGAGGACCCCCTATCCAGGCCTGAGATGGAGGGGCATTTCCGACACAACTCCTTTTTTGTTGGGCCTACGGACCGAAAGGCAGTAAACGAGGGAAGGGCCGACTACGTTCCTATCCATCTCCATGAAATCCCCGGGCTCTTCTACTCGGGACAAGTACACATTGATGTGGCCCTTATCCACACCTGTCCTCCTGATGAACACGGGTTCTTGAGCCTTGGTGTGGAATGCATTGCCACCAAGGCCGCCGCTGAGACAGCAAAAAGGGTAATCGCCCTGGTAAATCACAAGATGCCTCGCACCCTGGGAAACTGCTTCGTGCATATCTCCAGGGTAGACCTCATGGTGGAGATGGACGAAGAACTGCCTGAACTCCCCAGGCGTCCTTTTACAGAGGTAGAGAAAAAGATAGGTCAGCATGTGGCTGGACTTGTAGAAGATGGGGCTACCTTACAACTGGGGATTGGTGCCTTACCCGATGCTGTCCTGGCCGCCTTAAAGGGTAGGAAAGACCTGGGCATCCATACGGAGATGATTTCCGACAGCGTCATGGAAGGGATAGAAAGTGGGATGATTACAGGGGCCAAAAAGACCCTTCACCAGGGGAAGGCCATTGCCACAGTAGTCCTTGGCAGTAAAACCCTTTACCAATATGTCCACGATGACCCCATCTTTGAGCTGCACCCCTGCGACTACACCAACGACCCCTTTATCATTGCCCAGAACGAAAAGATGATAGCCATAAACTCCGCCATAGAGGTGGATATTACTGGCCAGGTGTGTGCCGACTCTATTGGCAAGAGTATCTATTCAGGCTTTGGTGGGCAGGTGGACTTCATGAGAGGGTCAGCCCGTTCAAAAGGAGGGAAGCCTATCATCGCCCTACCTTCCACGGCTGAGGAGTGCAAGGTCTCAAGGATAGTCCCTTATCTGACACTTGGGGCAGGAGTAGTCACCTCGAGGGCCGATGTGGGTTACGTAGTAACTGAGTACGGGGTTGCCCACCTCTGGGGCAAGAACCTCAGACAGCGGGCCGAGGCCCTCATCAACATCTCCCACCCAGACTTCCGAGAGGCCCTCCTGGAAGAGGCCTGGAAAAGAAAACTCCTTCCCCGTTCCTACAGGACCTCTTGAGTTGCTGGGCCTTCAGCTCGGCCAATGGCTCTGAAGCCCGTGCCCTCAGGTCGCTTTCCAGTTGAGGGTCGCTAAGTTTCCAGTCTGTGGCGAGAAAATTACGCAATTGCTCAGCCATTTCCTTCTGAAGCATCCGTTTATGTCCCTCATTAATCGGCTTCTCGCCCCAGAGCTTTCTGCCCCCTTCCAGACCGCCCTCAGGGAGGGAAAAATCCTTCACCAATAGGCAGCCAGCCCAGAAGAGCAGACCTCCCAGCTCGGTGACAACCGGTGGCACCCCTTTGCGAAGGGCTAGACACGTCTTCTCATCTTGCTCATACCAGATCATGATATGGCCTCCGGGCGGAATTAACTGGCCAAGCAACTCGAATAACTTCCCGTCAAGACCAGTGCTTGAAAGATTTACTGTGAGCTGAGGCTCGATTCCACCATTAAGTTCGATTTGGCTACGATAAGTAAGGATTTCCATCCAAGGAGTCACGCCTTTGCCACCACTACTGTATATACCTTCAATAACCGGCAACCTTGAAGCCAAAGGACGCTCCTCTGTTGTGGTAGATAATCCAATAGTGAAGAATTTCCAGCCAGACATCCTCATCTGTTCTAGTCTGAGAACATGAAGTGTGTAATTATCAAACCTCACCCCCTCAAGAGTTGTTATAGGATGAACCTTTTCCATCTATTTTTCCGCTTCAGGCACTTAAAACTCCTAGAAGCTTACCATAAAGATAGGATGTTGAGGAAACTATTACAGGTGTAGAAGGCATGAGCCTCCACGAACTATCTACCAATAAGAACGGACTTACCTATTACTAGACATCTCACTTAGAAGTGTACTATAATAAGCCGTTTATACGGCGGATGCAAAGCGCCTTTCAGGCCCTGAATAGATTAAGGGAAGGAATATGTCAGACCAGAAGTGCCAATGGAAATCAAAATTATCCCCAGATTATGAGTGTCTTGAAGTTGCAAAACTTCCTGACGAAGACCAACACTGGTATTGTATACTTCACTCCAGGGAAGAGGACAAAGACAGGGAGGGGAACTTTACAAAAGCGGTAGAGGATAGGCTACATACCAGAGACGGCAAGATAAACCTCCGAGGCTGTTACTTCCCAACGACATTTAACAGCAATTACTTTCTGCATTTTTCTTTTAAGAAACCCATAGATTTTGGAGAAGCCGCATTCTTTCAGAAAGCAGATTTCAAAGAGGCAATATTCTCACAGTATGTGGATTTTAGGAAAGGTACGTTCTTGCAAGAGGCAGATTTCCACAAAGCTAAGTTCTTGTATGG
>JAUQZZ010000002.1 GCA_030586765.1 Candidatus Brocadiales bacterium
GGTCCAAGCTCCACTAATGCTGTTAGTAAAGCCTGCCAGCGCATATTTTATACATAAATCTAAATTTATTTTATTGGAAACTGAAATTAGGTAATACGCCATGGTGAGTCACAATTACTGGAGTCTCTAAAATGGTTAGTTAAGGACGCTTCAAGTCTTACCTTGCAAAGAGGGCAAATTTGGGGCGAAATATCAATCCCTGTTAGTTTTAACTTCTGGTCGGTCATATAATATTGTTGAGACCTCACAAAAGTACCAAAAATGGATAGGCAGCCTTTTATAGCCCAGGTGCTCTGCCACCTGGGCTGTGGGGACGGAGCCCCACAGCTATGACCCCGCATAAACGGGGCTAAAAGCCCCGCCTATCCCTGGTGGGACAGCCTCTATTATTATACCTATTCCTTCACCCTTTCTATCTTTGCACCAAGCTGGGCAAAGCGTTATTTAGGCTTGCCTCTTCCCGATTCAGGTGGACGTGTAGGCCTGGCAACATCTTCGATGACGACCTGCTTAAAGACATCTTTGTCGCCTAGACGTTTCACTGCGTCCAATATCTCGATTCCTGCCAGATGTCCCTCAGCGTCGTAATCTGCGGCTAAACCCTCGGCCAGATGTTTAGTAGTTACCGTTGTCTCTTTGAAGCGTATATAAAGGGCATCTACCTCAGGGTCATAAGTAATTTTCATTGGATTACCTCTTTGAGACCTATGAAAAAGTAAGAAAAATCCTTCTTACTTGTCATTGCGAGCGTAGCGAAGCAATCTCCCGATGTATAAAAACTAGATTGCTTCAGGGCTAAAGCCCTTCGCAATGACAACTTCGCTGGATTTTTCAGAGGTCTCCTCTCTATATTTATATATTTATTGTAGCGCAAGGCTTTAGCCCTGCCCCCATAATAAGCAGACCTAAAGGTCTGCGCTACAGAGTTAATAAAATTTTATTATACCTCCTCCTGCACCCGTTCTATCCTTGCGCCCAGTTGGGCAAATTTGGCCTCCAGAGACTCGTAACCCCTGTCCAGGTAGTGGAGACCACTGATTTCGGTGGTGCCTTTTGCTACTAGACCCGCTAAGACCAGGGCCGCCCCGGCCCTCAAATCAGAGGCCGTTACCTGGGCCCCAGAGAGATGGGACACCCCATTAACTATGGCGCTAGGGCCTTCCTTTCTTATGCTGGCGCCCATTCTGTTCAGTTCTGCAATATGCATAAACCTGTCGGGAAAGACCTTCTCAGTAATAACGCTTGTACCCTGGGCAATACTTAGTAAAGACATTAACTGAGGTTGCATATCTGTGGGTAATCCCGGATAGGGAAGGGTTGTAATAGAGGTAGAAAGGATATTATCTCCACCCTTTACACTACAGCCCCATAGCTCCTGGGTAATCTCAACCCCTATATCACGAAACTTTTCCATAACTGCGCCCAGGTGGTCTAACCTGACGTTCTCCAATACTACGTCGCCCCTTGTAATGGCAGCAGCGGCCATAAATGTGCCGGCTTCAATCCTGTCGGGGATAATCTGGTAATCTACGGAATGGAGCTCCTTCACACCTTCAATAATTAAACGGTTGGTGCCTACACCAGATATCTTTGCCCCTGCCTGGATAAGGAAGTTGGCCAGGTCCTGCACCTCAGGTTCACAGGCGGCGCTCTCAATAACAGTGGTGCCTTCTGCCAGGGTAGCGGCCATCATAATGTTACAGGTGCCGAGGACTGTAGAGCCGTAGGCCCCACCTAGATATATCTCCGCCCCTTTCAGCCTATCGGCCTTGGCCACTACATAGCCGTCCTTGAAGGATATCTCTGCCCCCAGGGTCTGGAGACCCTTTATGTGGAGGTCTATGGGGCGCTGTCCTATTACACAGCCACCTGGCAGGGCAACCTTGGCCTTACCACGACTTCCCAGGAGGGGGCCCAGCACACATATAGAGCCGCGCATCTCATTAACTAGCTCGTAAGGGGCTGTTACAAGGTTTTCCTTCTCTGTGCATATCTCTAGAACCCCTTCCCCTGAGTGATTCACCTGGAGCCCTAAGAAGCACAGAAGTTCTTCCATGAGCTTCACGTCAGTAAGTTGTCTGGGTATGCCTTTTATGCGAGAAGTGCCCTGGGTAAGGATACAGGCCGCTATGATGGGTAAGGCAGCATTTTTGGCCCCACTTATATTCACCCTTCCCTTGAGACGGCCACCGCCCTGGATGACTATCTTATCCCTCACGCTGCCTGGCAATTATTACCCGCCTTATGCCTTGAAGGTCCTTTACTAGGGTAATATCCCCTAGTTCTGCCACCCCCCTTAGAAGCGCTTCCACCCCATCTGCCTGGTCTTCTCCCAGCTCCAGGACAAGCCAGCCCCCTGGCCTTAGCCATCTCGGTGCACCCTTCACTATGACACGGTAGCAATCCAGCCCCTCCCCGCCCCCAAGGAGGGCCCTGGGGTCCTCGTAGTCCCTAACCTCTGGCTGAAGGGCCTTCCACTCCCCCTCCGGCACATAGGGTGGATTAGAGACTATAAAATCTACATGGCCTTCCAGGCCAAGCCCTTCAAAGGGCTCGTAGAGGGAACCATGCAAAAAGGAGACCCTGTCTTCCACTAAATATCTCTCAGCGTTTAGTCTGGCCAGTCTCAAGGCCTTTTGGGAGATATCAGAGGCATAGACCCTTGCACCGACTATCATCACCGCCAGGGAGACGGCTATATTGCCACTGCCCGTGCCTATATCCAGTATCTTTACCTCCTTGGAGACATCCGCCCTCTCTAGGACCGCCTCCACCACGAGCTCTGTCTCTGGCCTGGGGATAAATATACCCTTTTTGATTAAAAAGTCTAGGGACATAAATTCAACGTGCCCTACAAGGTATTGCAAGGGTATGCGCTTTGACCTCTTAGAGATGGCCCTCTTGAAGCGTCCGAGGGGCTTTTTCTCCAGGGTATCATGGAGTCTGGCATAGAGTTGGTGGCGAGGTAGGCCCATGACCTCCCCGAGCAGTATCTCGGCGTCCAGGCGGGCGGAATCTATTCCTACCTCCTCTAAGAGCCTTGTTGCCCTAGTCAAGGCCTCTTGAAGGCTTGGTCCCTTCTTTTCTGTAGGTGGACGGCTCATAGAAAGGAAGGAGGATTAGAGGGGTTAAAGGGTTGGTGAGGGATTAGGAGGCCGCTGCCAGGAGTTTTAATTGTTCCTCTTTCTCGAAGGCCAGGAGCTTTTCTATCAGTTCCTCCATACGGCCCAACATCACACTCTCAAGGTCGTAAAGGGCAAAATTTATCCTGTGGTCTGTGACGCGGTTCTGGGGGAAGTTGTAAGTTCTAATCTTTTCGCTCCTGTCGCCTGTACCTATCTGGACCCTGCGGGCCTTATCCCTTTTTGTCCTCTCTTGCTCCTCTATAGACTCATGGAGACGGCTTCTAAGGATACGCATGGCCTTTGCCTTGTTTTTGTGCTGAGATTTTTCGTCCTGGCATCTCACAGTAATACCTGTAGAGATGTGGGTTATCCTTACTGCAGAACTTGTCTTATTTACCTTCTGGCCCCCAGGGCCTGAGGACCTCATGGTCTCTATCTTGAGGTCTTTAGGGTCTATATTTATCTCTACCTCTTCAATCTCTGGCAGCACAGCTACAGTGGCAGCAGAGGTATGTATCCTGCCCTGGGTTTCGGTGGCTGGTACCCTCTGTACCCTATGGGTCCCACTCTCGTAGCGGAGCTTCTGGTAAGCGCCCCCCCCTTCCACAGAGAAGATAATCTCTTTAAACCCACCTAACTCGGTAGGGCTACTATCAAAGACCTCCACCTTCCACCCCTGTCTCTCAGCATACTTTACATACATCCTGAAGAGGTCTGCAACGAAAAGGCCTGCTTCCTCCCCTCCTGTCCCAGCGCGAACCTCCACTATCACCCCTTTATGGGCGTTGCTATCCTTAGAAAGGAGCAGGTCTTTTATCTCCTCAAGGAGCTCTTCCTCCCTTTTATCTATCCCCTGGAGTTCTTCCTGGGCCAGATGACGCAATTCCTCATCATGGCCCCCTTCGGAGATTATCTTCCTGGCCTCTTCTTTCTTAGAGAGGAGGTCGTTCAGTTGGAGGTACTTGCTGACTATCTTGGTCAGACCGCCTCGTTCCTTCATGTAGGCACTGTACTGTGGGGGATTGGTTATCACTGCTGGGTCTGCTATTAGTTGCTCCAGCTGTACATACCTTTCATGGAGGGTTTTTAGTTTCTGTACTAATCCTTTATCCATTACACCTTCTCTTCTTTCGCAGGCTCACTTACCTTAAACCTGCGGCGGAACCTCTCCACCTTACCCGTAGTGTCCACCAGCTTCTGCTTTCCAGTATAAAAGGGATGACACTTAGAACAAATCTCTACAGCTATCTTTGGCTTGGTGGATCGGGTCTTAAAACTCTCTCCACAACCGCAGGTTACTGTAGCTTCTACATATTCTGGATGGATGCCTTCTTTCATCTCCTTACCTCACAATCTTTATCTAATAAATTTTAACAAAACACAGGGCTAAGGGCAATACAAAAGGCTAATGGGTCCTGGCCTCTTCCTTGCTATAAGAGGCTCCTACGAAGTTCTTTAATCTTTCTATCAGCCTGGATTCATCCCCCCAGACGCCAGCCCTTTGCAGATTGAAATAAAGAACACTGCCTGAGGGTGCCCTCTCCACCAGGTAGCTGGCCCTGTACCACCTCCCCCAGGCCCTAAAGAGCATCCCAAAGAATATCACCGGGGCCACTACCCAAAGGATGGGGACCCCTGGGTCGTGACGGTAGCTGAGGACTGTACCAGCACGGATATTTTCCACCCTTAACTTCACACCCATAATCTCCTTACCTTCTCCTTCAAAGAGCTTGAAGACCTGCGGTTTTTTTTCCTCTCCACCCTCCGGAGTGGAATAGGTAAGTCTCAGAAAGGGCTTCAGGGTGCAGGCCTTACCGTCCTTGAGATGTAAGGTGCCTGAGACGACCTGCTGGGTAGCGAACTCCCCCTCCACACCTGGGAGTTTATAATGACCCTTTTCGTCGGGAGAGAGTTTGTCGTCTCCTGCGTAAAGGTCAAACTTGTAGTCGTAGGCACTCTGGTATAGGGTTAGACCTCTATAACGAAGGGGCACGTTCACCTTGACGATTGCTTCCTTTTGGGGTATACCTTTTTCGTATACAACCAAATGGCTTGAGTATTCGATAGGATAGTAGCTATCCTCGGGAGAAGCAACGGTAAGCCCTCCCAGGCTCAAGGTTTCCTTTAGCCTGGGGCCAAAACCCTTCGCGGGGAAGTCCTTTACTATAGGTTTAGGGACATATTTTATGGAAAAACCTTTTAGCCCTAGCTTAAATCTTTTTTCCTCTGGAATGATTAGGTTCTCTGAGGAGTGCATGAGCTTACTCCACTTGGTCTGCTGGGATACGGTAGCTACCTCCGCAGGCTCCCCAGGGTATATGGTAAGCTCGGACTCAAAGGCAAAAAGAAAGGTTATGGTAGCCCCTATAACCGCTAGGATAATGGACAGATGATATGCCAGGGAGAGCCATACATAGTGGGGGAAGCCCTGTTCATAAATCCCCCCAGAATGCACCTCTTCGCCACGGATGCGGGAAGACTTCTTCAGGAATAGCCTCCAGCGGAAAAAGGTCTCTACCTTTCTTGTGACCTCCTCTGGAGAATAGGGCAGGGGGAGCTTGACCGTGGCCCTATGGGCAGAGAGGGTAGTAGGGGTCAGTTCTGCAGGCCTCCTTATCCTTATCATCCACAGGAGGCGCCTATAGACACAAAATCCCAGGTTTAAGAAAAGAAGCCCTACTGTGGTAAGAAACCAGGGTCCTGAATAAACGTTCAGGAGGTCTAGGCCCTCTATGACGTTACGTACAAATCCTGTAGCCTTTATCTGTTCGTAACTACCTCCGTAGGGAAGGACGTTCCCCACCAGGAAGAAGAGCATTAATATAGCAAAAAGTACAATAGTGGTCTTGGTGGAGGTCAAGACATTGTATAAGGCCTCAAGTATTCTACTCATAGTATTCTTAGTAAAGGGTTTTCATGGAATGGAGGCAATGTCAAGAAGGCCAGCCAGCCCTTTAGTAGGCATGCATACTGTAGAGGCCAAAGAGTCTTGTCAGGAACCCTGACCCCATAAAGGTGATGAGCATAGAGGCGAAACCCAGGAGACAGAAGACGGAGCCCCAGGACTCCTTCCACTTTGGTATGCTCATGGTATGGAGATACATACCGAAGGCCGTCCAGGTAATGAGGGAAAGTATCTCAAAGGGGTCCCAGGACCAGTACCTCCCCCAGGCCTCATCGGCCCAGGCAGCCCCAGAGACTATTCCAAAGGTCAGCAGAGGAAAACCCAAAAGGACCAGATTATAGGACAACTTGTGGAAGGGGTCTACGTCAAGGGAGGGCAGTCCAAAATCCTCCCAGGTCCTTCTGCCATATTGGAGGGCCTTAATTATCAGATAAGAGAGTTCCACGGAGCATCCCACCACGAAGACCGCATAGGCCCCAAAGGCTATGAGCACGTGCCAGAAGTACCATGGGCTCTGCAAGGCAGGTGCTAAGGGGGTTACCGCTGGACTGTACTTGTTAATGGCCAGGAAGAGCGCCGCTATGGAGAGCATAGTAACGAAGATGCCCGGCAGGGTAAGCTCCCTCCACCTCCTCCTTATATATAGATAAGTCGCCGTATTACACCAGGCAAACCAGGAAAGGCATTCGTATTTATTCTGCACAGGGGGCTGGCCCTCCTCTATCCATCTAACTATTATCAGGAGGGTATGGGCAATTACAGCCAGGTATAAGAGCCTTGTGGCCATCCTGCCCACAGCAAAATTTCTGAAAAAGGTGCTCACCCCAAACTGCAGTATGTGCAATAGGCAGCTTAATGAGTAAAGGATGATGACCGCAAATAATATCCTGAGTTCCAGGGTCAATAGGCTACTATCGCGGACAAAGACCTCTTCCATGATACCGACTCCTTAAGGCTTGTTTTCTTGGGCAGTTTAATTTATTATTTTATCAATAAAAGATTGGAAATGCAATGCCCAATCTAACAACTCTGTCCGATACCAGTGATTTCCATTTGACAAGAGACCCTGGTGTTGATAACATCCAAGTTTAATACGGCCAAGGACTAAAGAGATGAAAACTATAGCTCCTATAAAGGGAATGAAGGAGTGGGTAGCCTTCCTAAGGACCAAGGGTCTCACCCTGGGCCTGGTGCCTACTATGGGGGCACTCCATCAGGGGCATGTTAGTCTTATAAGGCGGGCCAGGGAGGAAAACGACAAGGTCATCCTGGGTATCTTCGTAAACCCTATTCAATTTGATAAAGAAAAAGACCTCCTGAGCTACCCCAGGGACATAGAAAAGGACAAGGAACTAGCCTCAAGGGAAGGAGTGGATATAATCTTCGCCCCAAGCGTAGAGGAGATATACCCCAAGGGCTTTTCCACCTTCGTGGAGGAAGAGGACCTAACAGAGAGACTCTGTGGTGAGCATCGTCCTGGTCACTTCCGAGGTGTAACCACAGTGGTAACGAAACTCCTTAACATAATAAGTCCAGACAGGGCCTACTTTGGGCTAAAGGACCTACAGCAGTCTCATGTAATAAAGAAGATGGTGCGGGACCTGAATATGAACGTGGAGGTGGTGGTGCTCCCAACGGTGAGAGATAAAGACGGCCTGGCCCTAAGCTCCCGTAATCAGCACCTGAGCAGGACCGAGAGGCAGACAGCCCTCTCTATATACAAGGCCCTTATAAGGGCCAGGGAACTCTTCGCCTCAGGAGAAACCAACTCCTGTGAGATACTCCAGGAGATGCACGGTATCCTACACAAGGCGGGTATATTTCAGATAGATTATACCTCTGTAGTCGACCCCGAGACTCTGGAGGAGTTGGAAGAGGCGAGACCAGATGCGGTGGTAGCCCTGGCCTGCTGGGTAGGAAACACGAGACTGATTGATAACATGGGCCTCTCGGAAACTACAAGCCTCAAAGAACGGTTGCCCGCCCTGAGTTCCTTAGAGAGGGAGGCGCACGCTTAATAGTTTTAATGTTTTAATGAGAATCTTATTACTCTCTCATGTACATGAAAAACTTGCAGCAAGAAAGATTACTAAAAGCCTGGTAGAAGAAACTATCTCTAACCCAAACAGTGTTGTTTGTGGAAAAAGAGGCAGGAAGGTATCGCAAAGAAAATACTTTGACAATGAGAAGAAAAAGGAATATTTGTTGAGAGTAGTTTTCGAAGAGCGGGGAGACACGAAAATAATCATCACCGCTTACAGGACTTCTAAAATCGAAAAATATCAAAAGTAAAGAAATTTATGAAGACATCCTACGATTCCCAGGCCGATGTCCTATATATAGTAATCGCTGAAGGAGAGATTGAAGAAAGCGATGAGATAGCCGAAGGTGTTATTATAGACCTTGATGTTGAAGGAAATCCCCTGGGCTTAGAGATTCTGGATGCCTCTAAACTCATGGGCGGCCAGAGGAAAATAGAAACACTCTTAAAAGCCGGAGAGGATAAGCTTAAAGAGTTTGTTGCCTTAACCCTGGCGAAAAGGTTCGATCAACAAGAAATATTGTACTTAATCGAGGAATTAAAGAAGGCGAAGACAGGTTAGCTTACCTAGGTTGCTTAAGATAGAGGGAAATAAATATATGTACCGAGAGATGTGTAAGTCGAAGATACAGACCGCCACTGTGACAGAAACCAATCTCTACTATCAAGGTAGTGTGACAATAGATAAGGCCCTTACGGAGGCAGGAGATATCCTGGAGTACGAGAAGGTGCAGATACTGAATGTCAACAACGGGCAGAGGATAGAGACCTACGTAATAGAAGGGGAGAGGGACTCCGGCACCATCTGCCTGAATGGCGCCGCTGCCCGATGGGCACACCCTGGGGACAAAGTCATTATCATATCCTACTGCCTCGTGGAAGAAGGCAGGGCAAAGAACTGGAGGCCAAAGATAGTCCTTGTGGATGAGAGCAATAGGCCACTAAAGACCGTCCTCTCTGCAAACCCATCCACCCAGTAAGATGAATCGCACGCTTCTAGAGATACCTATCCCTTTCCTGGACTGGCACATCCCCATCTATTCCTACGGTTTCATGCTCATGATGGGCTTCCTCTTCGGACTTCTCGTTGTCCGCAGGAAGGCCAGGGCTGAGGGGCTAGACCCTGACCTTATGACAGACCTGTGTCTATACATCCTTCTAGCCGGGGTACTAGGGGGTAGGTTGCTCTTCGTAATCCATCATTTTGGGGACTATGCGGGAAATCCCCTGGAGATACTGAAGGTCTTTAAGGGAGGCCTATCTTTTTATGGTGGTTTCTTTGCTGCCACCACAACAGCGGCAGTTTTTTGCAAGAAGAAAGGGCTGCCTGCACTAAAGGTCTTGGATATGGCAGCCGTAGGCCTGGCCCTGGGTATGGTCTTCGGGAGGATAGGGTGCTTCCTGAATGGGTGCTGTTACGGTGATAGGGCGCAGGAAGGATTCCTCTTTGCTGTTCAATTCCCCAAGACAAAAGACGCCCTGGGAAATGTTGACGGCAGTCCAGCCTTTCTCCACCACCTGGAAGAAGGTTGGGTGGGTTTTGCCGACCCATTTTCATTACCCGTCCATCCCACCCAGTTATACTCCTCCCTGGGAGACTTCTTTCTATTCCTGGCCCTTAGCGCCCTTTATAGCTACAAAAAGAGGGATGGCGAGATGGTACTCCTCTTCTGCATATTCTACGCCCCCATGCGCTTTATATTGGAAATCCTCAGGGATGATAGCACTCCAGTACTCTACGGTCTTACCCTATCCCAGGTCATAAGCATCCCTGTATTCCTTCTGGCCCTGGGACTGTTTATTTACGAGAGGAGAGGTCTTAAGAAGGCAGGGTTAGAAAAGAAAGGGGCCTAGGCCCTTGCTTGAGAAACTTCGGCTATCTCCAAGTCACTAGCTAGCTTAGAGAGCTTGGGTATATACCTTTTCTCAATAAGTATACGGAAGTGTAGTTTGTGGCCATCTAATTTCCTGCTAAGCACATACCCCTTCTCATAGAGGTAGGCCAGGAGTCTCCCCTCGGCAGTACCACAGGTAAGCTCAAGCTCCACGCACCTCTTGTCAAGAAAATCTACTATCTTCTCCTTGAGCTCTCCCAGGCCCTGCCCACTGAGGGCAGAAACGTTAACAGAACAGGGATGCTTTGCCTTGAGAAGGGTCAGGGTGGCCTCATCAAAGGGAGCATCTATCTTATTAAGGACTAAGATGGTGGGCTTATGATGGCAACCCAGTTCTTCCAGAACCTCATCAACGGACTTTATCTGCTCAATTACTGCAGGGGAACTCATGTCCACAACATGGAGGAGCAGGTCGGCCTGTCTTGCCTCCTCTAAAGTAGCATGGAAGGAGGCCACTAAGTGATGGGGCAACTTCTTTATGAAGCCTACTGTGTCACTGAGAAGGGCCTTCCTGCCGCTCTCTAAGGAGAGGAGTCTTGTTCTTGTATCCAGGGTAGAGAAGAGCTTGTCTTCGACAAGGACACCGGCATGGGTCAGGGCATTCATTAAGGTAGACTTGCCTGCGTTAGTGTAACCTACCAGGGATATCCTAAAATGGTCCCTTCTTGCAGAGACCTGCTGTTCCCTTCGGCCCTCTATCTGGCGAAGCTTCTTTTTAAGCTCATATATCTTCCTGGATACCAGCCGGCGGTCTACCTCGAGCTGTTTTTCCCCAGGACCTTTTATGCCTATTCCGCCACCTATCCTATCCAGGTGAGTCCACATGCGCCTTAACCTGGGCAGGGTGTATTCCAGTTGCGCCAGTTCCACCTGCATCTGGGCCTGACTTGTCTTTGCCCTGGTAGCGAAGATGTAGAGGATGAGTTCACTTCGGTCTACTACCTTGGTATCCAGCACATGTTCCAGATTCCTTACCTGTGCGGGAGTAAGGTCATCGTCGCAGATAACAACATCTATATCCCCCTCCTTACAGAGGGAGGCTAATTCCAGGGTCTTACCTCTGCCGATATAATAGGTGGGGTCTATACGCTCTCTTTTCTGAAGCACTCCCTGGACAACCTTTGCGCCTGCTGTCTCTGCCAGCTTAGCAAGCTCCTGGAAGGACTCTTTACCCCCTCCATCCCCTCTAAAAAAAGAAGCACCCAAAAGTAGTGCCCTTTCGGCCCTTACCGAAAGTTCTTTCCTTTTTGCCTCTACCACTTAACTCCTAAATAAAAAGTGAAAAAAATAAATCCGCTTCTACTAAGATTATATCACCCATGAGCCGTTACCTTCAAGGATGCTACCGCCTCTCCTGCATCTCAACCAGCAGGTCCTTGGGGAGGTTAAAATTAGCATAGACCTCCTGTACGTCCTCATGGTCTTCCAGGGCCTCCAAAAGCTCCACCACCCTTTTTCCTGTCTCGGCATCAAGGTCTACAAAATTCTTAGGCAGCCAACTGATTTCTGAAGACTCCGGGGGGATGCCTTGTTCTTTTAGAAACTTCTTAACCTTTTCTAATTCCGTGGGTAAGCAGATTACCTGATAGACATGCTCCACCTTTAAGACGTCCTCTGCCCCTGCCTCCAGGGCAACCATCATCAGACGGTCCTCCTCTACCTTCTTACTGTCTACCACTAACATACCCCGTTTTTCAAAGATCCAGGACACGCATCCAGAGCTTCCCAAACTGCCACCATACCTCTCAAAGATATTCCTTATCTCCGACGTGGTGCGATTTTTGTTGTCGGTGAGTACTTCTACCATGATAGCAACACCGTGGGGGCCGTAGCCCTCATAAAGAGAATGCTGGAGGTCTTCCCCTCCCCCAGCACCTGTACCCTTCTGGATAGCCCTTTCAATATTATCTTTAGGCATATTAGCCCCTTTGGCCTTTTCAATGGCGTACTGGAGCTTTATGTTCATAGTTGGGTCACTGCCTCCCTCTCTGGCCGCCACGGTTATGTTTCTTGCCAATTTAGAAAAGACCTTTCCTTTCTTGGCGTCAACAGCACCCTTTTTCCGTTTGATACTTGCCCAGTGAGAATGTCCAGCCATGTCTTAAATCCTCAGTGCCTTACTGGTAGCTGAGATAATCCTCTTGCCTCTCTTCAAGGCTCTTCAAGGAATCAAGCCGTTCCAGTTTTTCTTTGATTTCCCTTAAGACAGCATGCTCTCCATATTCTGCTCCAAACTCCTCCAGGGCCTTCTTCCACTGTTTTCTGGCCTTCTCCCACTTGCCGAGGCTGTAGTATACCTCTCCTATATGCTTATATATCTCGGGGTCATGGGAGTTCTTAGCCGCCTCCAGGAGCTTTTCTAGGGCTAATTCTAGCTTTCTGTCCTCCTGGTCCTCGGTGGCCTGTTTGAAATATACCCATCCCAGGCTATCAAGATAAGCACCATTTTGTGGCTGTGCTGTTAGTGCCTTCTGCACCAATCGAAGGGCCTCCTCCAGCTCCACCCCCCTCTCTGCATAGAAATATCCCAGAAAATTGCTGGCCTCGTGGAAATCAGGGTCTATCCTGAGAACCTCCTTAAGCTCGCTTTCTGCCTCTCTTTCACGGTCTATCTCATAATAAAGGCTGGCCAACATAAAATGGACGTCCCTTCCCTCCTTCCTGCCTTCTGTAACAGCTATGGCCCTTTCCATCACCCCAAGTGCCTCCTCCTTCTTATTCTCTGCCAGGAGGAGTTTTGCCAGGGTTATATGCTCCTTGGGATCATCTGACCCTAAGACTACCTTCTGCTGTAGTATCTCTACGGTGCGGGCCCTATGCAACTCTGCCCGTTCTGGGTTCTCAACCCTTTCATACAAATTGGCTAAAAAGGCATGGGCTAGCCATGTCTCGGGTGAGGTCTCTACGAAGGCCTCAGCTTCTACAACAGCTTTCTCTAACTCTCCCTGCTCTTCATAGACCAAGGCAAGGTAGAGCCTGGCAATATAGAGGCTTGGTTCCAACCCCTTGCATAGCTCCAGCTCTTCTCTGGCCTTCACAAAATCTCCAGCTTCAATGTAGGCCCTACCTATCTCGCAATGGAGCTTACCAAGGTTACCGGGCGGACTTAACTTAAGGATGTCCTTCAGACAAGGGATTGCCTTGGCAGGCTCTCCCTTCTTAAGGTAAAGATAAGCAAGGTGATAGAGTGCGTCCGCTACAAGGGCCTTATCCACCTCTGATAAGTCACTCCTACAGGCCCTCTCATACTCCAAAATGGCATCCTCAGACCTTCCCTCGTTTTCATGGAGGTTTCCCAGGGTATAGTGCATGGTAAAATCCTGGAAGCTTATGTCTGAGAGCTTCCTCATAAACCCCAGGGCTTTATCCCTCTCCCCCAACTGTAAATGACAGCCAATAAGATAGCGTAAGATCCTTTCAGAATTTGGGTCTTCCTCTGAGGCCCTTTCCAGATAGGTGGCGGCCTTGCTCCAATCCCCTTCTACCATAGAGTGAAAGCCTGCACAGAAGTTGGCCAGGGCTGCTGTGGGGATTTCTTTCTTTTTAGGAGGAACAAGTACTTCTGGGACTGGCTCTTCCACCTTCTGAGGAGCAGCACAGCCCCACAAGGCCACGACTAATATGAAGAACCAAAAGACCTCTTTGAACCTTTTATGCCTACTCATACAACCGTATCAGCCTGTACTATAATCTTAGCCTGCCAGCTAAAAACAATACCCAAAGCCCAAAAATACTACGAAAAGAGCCTCCGCTTTTGCCAAGCATATAGGGCACTTAAAGGATAACCTTATTAAGGGAATACTCGATAATACCCTCGGCCCCTGCCCTCTTCAACTCTGGTATAATCCGTCTGGCCACGGTCTCATCTAACACCGTCTCTATAGCATAGCCAGCACCTTCTGCCAGGGGGGAGACGGTAGGTTTTCTGAGGGCAGGTAGTTTCTTTAACACTGCCTCCAGGCAGCTATCAGGGACATTCATCTTTAGGCCCACCTTTTCGCAGGCAATAATAGCACCTGTAAAGAGCATGGACAGGTTTTCAATCTTCTGTCTTTTCCATGGGTCTTGCCAGGCATCAAAGCTGGCAATGAACTGGGTGACAGACTCCATCACTGTATCCACGATGCGAAGTTTGTTGGCCTTTAAACTACTCCCCGTTTCCGTAAGTTCCACGATGGCATCCACTAAATGGGGGGCCTTGGCCTCTGTGGCCCCATGAGAAAACTCCACCTCCGCCTGAACACCTCTCTCTTTTAGGAACTCTTTGGTCACATTTACCAGCTCCGTAGCAATCCTCTTTCCCTTTAAGTCATTGACCGTACGAACGGAGGAGTCCTCTGGCACGGCTAGCACCCAACGTACCTTTGTAAGCTGCTGCTTGGCGTAGAGGAGACTAGCTACTACCTTTACATTAGAGCCGTTCTCCTTTACCCAATCGGCACCTGTTAGCCCAGCATCTACTATCCCCTTTTCTACATACCTGGACATGTCCTGGGGGCGGATGAGTCTGCCTATGAGCTCCTCATCATCAATGGCAGGATAGTAAGACCTGTCTGTGACACGTACCCTGAAGCCGGCCCTTTGCATCATCTCACAAGTTGCCTGCTGTAAACTCCCTTTGGGTATTCCCAGTACTAGCCTTGACACTCTACTTCCCCACCCTCCTTTGATATCTCCTCTATGAGCCTTGATACATAAAGGCCTTTCTCGGCAGTCTCATCCAGGCAAAAGGTCAGCACCGGTGTGTATCTAACACCCAGGCGCTTCCCTGCCACTGACTGGATGTGGCCCCTGGCATGCTCTATGGCCCTTAAGGTCTTCCTTTTTAAAGCCTCATCGCCGAGGATGGATATATGGACCTTGGCCGTGCGCAGATCCGCAGAGAGTTCTACCCTTGTTAAGGTAATAAATTTTATCCTTGGGTCCTTAAGTTCGTAAAGGATTATACTGCTCAGTTCCCGCCTTAGGGCCTCCTCCAACTTTTTGGACCTTCTTGTACTCAAGGTACGCTACATTAGCTCCAGGTTGTAATCCACTAACTCTACCTTTGGGAAGGATTTAAAGAAATTAACCAGGATGGAGAGGGTGCTGTTAACGTGCTTCCTATCATTACCCACCATGGCTATACCCATGAGACACTGCTGATGATGGTCACGAGAACCCATCTCTGAGAGGGAGACGTTAAACCTCTGCCTTATCCTGTCCTTGAGACTACTAATAACCCGGCGTTTGTCCTTCAGGGAATGAGAGTCTCTTATAACTATCCTGACACTTAAAATTCCAACTGTCATGAAAGAGTATGTGGGGGAGATATCCCCACGGGCGGGTTACCCACTAAGGGTACGGGCAATCTGCTGGACCTCATAGGCTTCTATTATATCACCGACTTTTAGGTCATCAAAGCCAGCTACCTTCATGCCGCACTCTAGACCTTGACGCACCTCTTTTACATCATCTTTTACAATCCTTAAGGAGGCTAGCTTGCCCTCATGGATAACATTACCCTCCCTGACTACCCTGATGAGGGCGTTCCTAAGAATCTTCCCCGTTTTTACGAAGCAGCCTGCCACATTACCCATCTTCGAGACCTTAAAGACCTGCTTTATCTCTGCATGGCCCAGCAATACCTCCTTGCGCTCAGGTTCCAGCATCCCCTCCATAGCTGCCTTTATGTCCCTGGATACATCATATATCACCTGATAGAGTCTTATCTCCACCCCTCTCTCCTCTGCCAGGCCAGAAATCCCCTCTTCGGGGGTTACATAAAAGCCAATAATAACTGCATCAGAAGCATCGGCTAAGATGACATCAGACTCTGTAATGCCTCCAACTCCACTATGCAGGATTCTTACTTTCACCTCCTCGGTGGAAAGCTCCTCTAGCATCTTATCCAATACCTCCACAGAGCCTTTAACATCCGCCTTGAGTATGACCTTTAACTCCTTTACCTTACCTTCCTCTATTTTGTTATAGAGGTTTTCTAGGGTAACATGCCTTCGCTCCTGGAGACCAGCTTCCCTGAACTTTTTCTGCCTCTCCGTGGCAATTTCTTTCGCCTTCTGGATATCCCTCACCACGTAGAACTTTTCCCCAGCCTCAGGCACAGTGGAGAGGCCTGATACAGAAACTGGATAAGAAGGCCCCGCCTCTCTAACCTCCTTACCCCTGTCGTTATACATAGCCCTGATCCTTCCAAAGGCCTGACCGCAGAAGATTATATCTCCCAGGCGCAGGGTGCCATCCTGAACTATAATCGTAGCCACTACGCCCCTACCCTCATGGAGCCGTGCGTCCAGCACCACACCCTTAGCAGGGTTCTTGGGATTGGCTTTGAGTTCCAATATCTCTGCCTCAAGAAGCAACCTCTCCAAGAGTTCATCCAGCCCCTGCTTTGTCATCGCCGAGGTTTCTACAAATTGGGTCTTACCTCCCCATTCCTCTGGAACAAGCCCCAGCTTGGCCAGTTGCTGCTTCACCCTCTGGGGATTGGCACCAGGCTTGTCTATCTTATTTACAGCCACCACAACAGGTACCCCAGCAGCCCGCGCATGGTTAAGGGCCTCCTCCGTCTGGGGCATTACTCCGTCATCCGCTGCCACTACCAGCACAGCTACGTCTGTAACCTGAGAACCCCTGGCTCGCATCTGGGTAAAGGCCTCGTGACCAGGGGTATCCAGAAATACCACTGCACGACCGTTGGTCTCCACTCGAGAAGCGCCTATGTGTTGGGTAATGCCCCCCACCTCGCCAGCGGCAACACTAGTCTTTCTTATAACGTCCAATAAGGACGTCTTGCCGTGGTCCACATGGCCCATAAAGGTGACTATAGGAGGTCTGGGCACCAGCTCCTCTGGTTTAGCAGGAAGCATCTCAAATTCCTTTTCAACCGCTTCCTCGGACACCTTTACTTTCTTGAATTCTATCTCCGCACCTAATTCCATGCCGAGGAGCGCTACCACATCCTCGTCCAGGGTCTGGTTCATAGTGGCATGAATATTATGCTCCATAAGGAGTTTTGTGATAATAGTACTGGCCTTTACCCCTAGCTCGCTGGAGAGGTCTTTTACAGTAATAGGAGGCTCCAATACCAGCTTAAGCCCCTTAAGTGAGGGCCTTGGGGTGGGTGCTATCTCCTTGGTTGGCCTCTTCACCTCCTTCTTCCACCTTGGACCCGCTTCCCGTCCGCGCCGTCTAAATGCGGGACGCCGTGGGATTTCTATAAGCTTCGTAGGCCTTATTAGCTTAGATAATACCTTTTCTGGAACCGGCACTTCCATGGTAGGCTTAACAGAGGGTTTTACCCCTACCACTGGTTTCTTTTCCTCTGGGGGCAAGACCTGAGGTCCTCTCTCCACCTCCTTGGGTGGAATAGGGGGCGCGGTTACCTCAGGAGTCGCTTTAGCTGCGAAGAGACTGCGTATAAGCGCGGCCTCCTGCTCATCCACAGCATTGGCATGGTGATTAATATGCCCAAGGCCATGCTCATGGCACTTCTCTATGACGAGACCGCTCTTTATCCCCAGCTCTTTTGCTAAAGAACTAATCCTAATTTTCACCATGTAGCCCACCCTCTTTATCTTCTACCTCTTTATCTTTAGATGAAGAGGTAGTCACTTCTTGCTCTTGTTCCGAGGGGGTTTGCTCAGGAGCACCTTCTTGTGTTAGAGCCTCCTTTTGAGAGTATTCCTCCTCGGTAAGGATATCTATATCCCAACCAGTCAGTTTTGCCGCTAACCGGACGTTTTGACCCCTCTTTCCAATGGCCAGAGATAGTTGGTCTTCAGGGACAACCACGGTAGCCTGGTGGGTCTCTGGAGACAGCATTATCCCTGTAACCTCCGCTGGCTTAAGGGTATTGGGTATTAACACCTCCGGGGCTTCATCCCACCGTATAATATCTATCTTTTCACCACCGAGCTCGTTCACTATATGTTTTATCCTGGTGCCACGGACGCCAACGCATGTCCCTACACAGTCTATGTGGGGATCCCGTGAGACTACGGCTATTTTGGTCCTGTACCCTGCCTCCCTGGCTATTGCCTTTACCTCTATCACCTTCTCAGCTATTTCAGGCACTTCCAGTTCAAAAAGTTTTCTTACAAAGTCAGGATGACTCCTAGAAAGGACTATCTTTACCCTGTGGACCACTTTCTTTACATCAAGAAGCAGGGCGCGGATTCTATCACCAGGGCGATAAACTTCTTCTGCAATCTGCTCCGCCCTGTGCAGTATACCTTCTGCTTTACCGATGTTCACCACTATAGTAGAACCTTCAAGACGCTGGACCGATCCTGTTACAATGGTGCCCTTCCTGTTTATAAAGTCATCGTAGAGGACATCCCTCTCTGCCTCCCGTATCTTCTGTATCATTACCTGCTTGGCTGCCTGGGCACTTATCCTGCCCAACTCTGCTGGGTCTATTTTCCTATCTCCTTCCTGCGCAATAAGTTCCCCTGTAGTCCTGTCTATCTTTATAGAAATAGCATCCCCGGAGGGAAAATGTTTCCTGGCAGCAGACATAAGGGCTGCCTCTATGCCTTGAAACACTATCTCCTTGTCTATGTCTTTGTCTTTATGTAGTGTCTCTATCAGCCTGAGAAGTTCGCTCTTGTCCACTGCGAAACCTCCAACTCCGTAAAATAAAAGAGTGGGAATTCCCACTCTACCTGCCCTCCTTACCCTTTTGCAACCTCTCGTAATTTTTGACTTTACATGGATTGAGCCTTAATAGTATATTTAATCCTTTTGAGAGCTCTTGTCAAGTCTTTTTAAGTCAGAGAAAACCAGTTGAAGTATTATTTAAAGGTTGATATAATTTTTTACTTTAGGCGATCCTTCCTTGTCTGAAGGGTTGGGCTGGATTTGTATACCCATCTTGATATAAGATATTGGAGGAACTAGAAGTTGACAGGATGGCTAACTCATAAAAGGGAGGCATCCGCTGTGCCAACAAGAGGATCTAAGAAGCGGAAAAGAGGGCTCTTAGCCCGTTGGGTATACGATTCTTTAGGCTATTTAGCCTATAAGATAATGTGGATATTGTCCTTCCCGGTCCTAAAGCTCCTTTTTGGACTAGAAGTAAGGAATGCGCACCGCATACCTAGGGAGGGGCCTATCATCTTGGCCGCAAATCATTTTAGCATCCTAGACCCTTGGATACTGCAGATGGCCTTCCCCAGGAGAATCATTTATATGGTGGGGGCTATCTTCTACCAGGGAAAAGGAAGATGGTTCTATAAGATGCATAAGGCCATTCCTGTGAAAGAAAGAGGCCTTAACAAGGATGCCTTCGTTGCGGGATTAGATGTATTAAAGGATAGTGGGGTGTTGGGCATCTTTCCAGAGGGGTGGGAAGAGAGGTATGGTAGCCAGCTTCAGCCTGGTAATCCAGGCGTAGCTATGCTTTCCTGTAAGAGCCATGTTCCAGTACTGCCTGCCTACATCTCTGGTACCAACAAGATATTGCCCAAGGGCTCGATACTCCCCCGTTTTACTAAGATAACGGTTACCTACGGAGAACCTATAGACTTTAATGGCGCAGAGCGGCCAGACAAAGAGACCCTACGCAGGATGACAGATACAATAATGGAGAGAATCAGTAAGCTGAATCATGCAGATAATTCAAAGAATTAGCTTACCTTTCCTAACCCTTTGCTCTTCCTTTGCAAACGTCACCCTTGCTAGGGGCACGAAGATAGTCCGAAGAATTGGTCTAAACTTCCTAGACCTCTATGGCTCCCTAAGCACTGCTCTTTCTAGGAGGCAACGCCCGGTTATCGAAGACCTCGCCCTTTATAGTGAGGAATTTACCCTGGGGAAAGGCCCCAGGGCCTGTCTGCTCATCCATGGGCTGGGCTGTGGACCTATACAGATGAAAGAACTGGCAGAGCATCTCTCCCTGGCAGGCTTTACGACCCGCGGAATCCTGCTTCCAGGCCACTGCTCCTCACCGGAGGCGTTAGAAGGGGTCTCCTGGCAGGACTGGGAGGAAAAGGTGGAGAGGGAGTATATGAAGCTTAAAGGTGAATACAGGAGTGTATCTGTGATAGGCTTTTCCGTAGGGGGGTTGCTGGCCCTCAGACTGGGGACAAAACATGCCTTAGATAAGATTATTAGCCTGGGGGCGCCCTTGTTTATCATAAGAGAGTACTTCCCCTTTAAGAAACTTCTTTTCATTACCGAAAAACTCTTCAGTAGGATAAAGACGGTGAGAAAGAAGTGGTTCATCCAGTCAGGAGAGCTCTCTGGGTTCTTAAGATTTCCGACGGTCTCTCATTATCCCATAGCAACCATAAAGGCCATGGGTGAACTTATCAGAATCACTAAAGTAGATTTGGAGAGGATAAAATCACCCTTACTGGTGGTCCATTCAAGAAAGGATATGGTAGCCGCACCCTTCAGCGCCTTTTATATCATGCACTACGCAGGGTCTCAGGATAAGAGACTGGTATGGCTTAATAGAAGTGACCACCTAATGATGTTTGACAAAGAGAAGGCCTTACTCTTCCATGCTGTCAAGGAATTTATGGAAAGAGATACCAAGGAGGGGCCGTCCCTGGGTAAAGTTGTGCCTCACCTGGTAGCCGAAGGGGCACCTATAGCGTAGACATAGTTATCATTAGAACCCACGTAAAGGGTTCCATCTGGACCAATGGCCGGTGAAGATTCTATCCAGTCTCCAGCCTCAAAGGCCCAGAGGGGTTTTCCTCCTGAATCTAGGGCGTAGAGTCTGCCTATATTCCCTCTGGTCTTATCCCACCCACCTGTACCAAAGTACACGGCACCCTGGGCATCTACAGCAGGGGAAGATTCTATCCACCCTTCCGTCTCAAAAGACCACTTTAAAGCACCTTCCTTTTTCACAGCATAAAAGTTCCTATCGTAAGAGCCAAAATAGATGGTGCCATCCCTTCCCAGGGCTGGGGTGCATTGGATGGCCTTACCTGACTGGATTCTGAGGACCACCTCTCCCTGATGCGTTAGGCCGTATACCCTACCATTCTCTGAGCCTATAAAGATATTACCATCAGAACCCATGGCTGGTGAGGAAAAGGATGCATAGACCTCCCTGCCGAACCTCTTACTCCATTTTAGGCCGCCTCCTGGGTCTAGGGCGAAGAGTACACCGCCATTTGTGCCAAAGTATATGGTACCATCTAGCCCTATGCAGACACTGGAACTGATGGGGCTGGGAACCCGATAATCCCACTTCAGCTTCCCTCCCTGGTCAAGGGCGTACAGTTTATAATCACTAGAGCCAATATAGATAGTGCCATCAGGGGCTATAGTGGGAGAGGAAACGATACTGTCTCCCGTCTCAAAAGACCACCTCAGGCCTCCATCAGCCCTTATGGCATAGAGCCTCTTATCCCTGGAACCCACATAGACAGTCCCGTCCGTACCAAGGGCAGGGGAAGAGGTGATACCTTCCTGGGTAGAAAAACTCCACTTGCTTTCCCCTTCAGGAGTTATAGCGTAAAGGTTACCGTCTTCTGAACCCACATACACCGTACCGTCCAGGCCTATAACAGGAGAAGATGTTACGTTACCTGCGGTTAGAAATTTCCACCTAAGCATGCCCTCTTTTGGCCCTGAGTACGGACTCAGACCAGTATGTCTGGGGTCATGCCTAAACATCTGCCACGGGATTTCCACATCCCCAGAGGCCCCACGAGATACACTGGACAGCACCAATAGTGCAATGAGCATGCATATGTTTCTAATACTGCACCCAGACATCCCAGCCTCCTTTATCTTAAGGTCTCCCTCCTACGGCATAGAGTCCACCATCGCCAGAACCAAAATATATGGTGCCGTCTTCCCCTAAGGCAGGGGAGGAACGGATGACGCCTTGGGTCAAAAAGGTCCATTTTATTCCGCCATCTTTGTCTACGGCATAGAGTTTTTTATCCCAGGAGCCTACATACACGGTTCCTTGGGAGTCAACGGCAGGAGAAGAGGTAATTACACCACCTGTGGTACATGTCCACTTAAGGACACCCTCACTGGTAACGGCATAGAGTCTACCATCATTAGAGCCGAAGTAAATGGTGCCGTCTGGTCCTACGGCAGGAGAGGAATCTATCCAATGCCTCACCCCCAGGCTCCACCTCACTGTTCCTTTAGAGTCCAGGGCATAAAAGATGCCATTACTGGAACCCACGTATATAGAGCCATCTCCACCCACCGCCGGGGAGGAAGTCACAGGGCCGTGGGCGTTAAACCTCCACCTCAGCGTGCCGTCTTCATGCACTGCGTAGAGATAGGAATCATTCGAGCCTACATAAACTATACCCTCTGGCCCTATGGCAGGAGAGGAATCTATATACTTCCTGGTAGGAAATACCCATTGGACCTCCCCGTTCCCATTTATGGCATAAAGGTTATAGTTATCTGACCCAAGGTATATATCTCCTTTTCCTGTAACAACCGGGGAGGAAGTGACCCTTCCTGGAATCTGTCGCATCCACTTAAGCGTGCCTCTATGGTCTAAGGCAAAGAACTTCCCTCCCCAGGAGCAGAAATATATGTTACCATCAGGTGACAGGGTCGGTGAGGCATACACCTTATCCTCGGCTGAAAAACTCCACTCTAGTTTTCCCTCACTGTTAAGGGCATAGAGTTTTCCATCTAGGGAAGCAAAATATATCCTGCCATCGCTACCCACTATGGGAGAAGAGTCCACGGATTTTCCCGTCTTAAAACACCATTTAAGGGAGGCCGTGGGGCTGCCGGGGTAGGGGCTTAGGCCTGTGCGCTGGGAGTCGTGGCGAAACATGGGCCAGGGAGGTGCCTCCCCCAAGAGCAAGAGACCTGGCGGAGATAGAATAAAGAAGAGTGCCAGGCAGGAGCTTAACCCCATCTTCCCTCCTCATAGTGATTCAATAATAAAGGAGAGTTCTGAAAAACACAAGAAGAGGCAGGAAAACCCTCTGTAGGGCGGGCGAGGCGCCCACCCTACCCAGTTTTTCAGAGGTCTTTAAATATTATAACAGCCTTAGCCTCCCTTCAATGATAATCTCTTTCCCCTTGACCAGGTCAGGAAGGCCTAGTATTATTCAGCTACAAAGTCCCTTTCAAGGATTATTATGGTCTTTTCGTAAGATGAGGAAAAGGACTCCAGTACCCACAAGGTTGATACCACTCCTTTTAGGTCTCGCCATGGGAGGGGTTCTTTTTGGGGGTGAGAATACCAGCAAGCTTCCCCGTCTGGTTTTTGATGAAACCCAGCATAACTTCGGCGAGGTCTATAGGGGAGAAAAGGTAAGCCATAAATTTATTCTTAAGAATGAGGGAGAAGGTACCCTGGAGGTCCAGGGGGTGAGGCCCTCTTGTGGGTGCACAGCCGCAGCGCCCTCCAAAAATAACCTGGCCCCAGGAGAACAGGGCGATATAGAGGTTACCTTCCAATCGGATGTATTTGTCGGTAAGGTTACTAAGACCATTGTTGTTGACACCAACGACCCAGAAACGCCCCATTACACCCTGACCATAGAAGCAGATGTTAAAGAAGAGGTGACAGCCAACCCTAGACGATTATTCCTCGAACAAGTAAGGCAAGGACAATCCTTAAAGACAGAGATAGAGATAAAAGCAGTGACAGACCTAGACCTGGAGGTCACGAAGATTAATTCTTCCAGTCCTGTATTAGAGCTGGAAAAAAGACAGAGGGGTAATACCCATATCATAGAAGTCAGTATTAAGAAAGACGCACCCCTGGGCAGGTTTGGAGGAGATATCCTGGTTTTTACCAACAGCAAGAGACAGCCCGTCCTCACGATACCCTTCTTTGGGGAGATAATAAGTGACATCTCCATCTTCCCTCCCACGATATCATATGGCACCATATCTAAAGGTAGCGAGGCGATGAGGCAGGTTCTCATCACTATCTACCAGGAGGGGGTGAAACTGACCAGGTTAGAGGCCATGCCCGAATTTCTTAATCTTCGGGAGGCTACTGAGACAGGCGGTCGCTTCCACAGGCTGGAAGTCATCATCACTAAGGACGCCCCCGCAGGGAGACTGGAGGGCAGTCTTAAGATATACTCCACTAGCAAGGCCCAGCCTATTATAAATGTCCCTGTATATGCAGTGGTAAAGTAAGGTGAGACTCCTTGCCCTTATATTTCTCTCCCTTTACATATCCCTTCCCTCCTATGCAGAAGTAACAATCATCTTTAGTGGTGAAGAATCCGGCTATCTGGAGCCCTGCGGCTGCACAAAGGAACCCCTGGGGGGAATCGCCAAGAGACACAGCCTCCTTTCTCTCCAAGGGGGTCCGAATAAACTCCTGCCCATAAGTCTGGGAGACCTGGTAGGTCATGTAACAAGACAAAACGAAATAAAGATGGAGACCATGGTGGAATCCCTAAGGCAGATGGACTACATCCTCCACAACATAGGCGAGAAGGATATACACATAGGGCCAGAGGTCCTAAGCTATATCTTTTACTCTAGCCCTTTAGAACTGCTCTCTTCCAATGTGCTAATTTCCTCCTCCTACGGCCTAAAGGTCAGTCCTTTTGTAATCAAAGAGATAGAAGAGGGAGGTACTAAGGTAAAGATTGGCTTTTTAGGTATCTTGTCCCCTCACCTCCTTGAAGATAATCACAAGGATATAGAAATAATCCCACCCTCTGAAGCCCTCCGCCCTCTGGTGAACCAGCTAAAGGACCGAGTAGACCTCCTCATACTTCTCTCCCACGCCCCCTTTGAGGAGTCTTTAAATTTGTCCAGTATATTTCCTGAGTTCCAGCTGATTGTATCTGGACACGATGTTGACCACCCCATTGTAAGACGCTCGGGTAATACCACAGTTGTCACCTGTGGTACCAAGGGAAAACACATAGGGCTCTACCAGCCCCTCCATAAGCCCGGAGGGTTGGAGATATTCACCCTTGATGACCGTTACCACGAGTCCCAGGAGATGCTCAGCCTTCTCCAGTCCTATCAGCAGCGGCTTAGGGATGAGGACCTATTAAGTAAGGTAGAAAGGCAAGCTCCTCCAGGAGATGCCGCCTATGCAGGTAATATCATCTGCGGCACCTGCCACCAGGCGGCCTTCCTCCACTGGAAGACCACGGGGCATGCAACTGCCTATGAGACCCTTGTCAGGGTGGAACACCAGTACGACCCCGAGTGTATCTCCTGTCATGTTACAGGGCTATATTACACTACAGGCTTTGAGTCTATAGAAAATACACCTCTGCTCAAGGGGGTTGGCTGCGAGGCCTGCCATGGCCCAGGAAGTCTTCATAAGGAACAAGCGATTAAGGGCCTTAAAGCCGAAGGCTATGGCAAGAGTACTGCCGGCACGTGTCAAACCTGCCACGACCTAGAGCATGGCCCTGACTTCCATTTTGAAGGCTTTTGGCAGAAGATAATACACCCGAAGGAAGAGGTTAAGGGGTAGCTCCCTCCTTTGCACTTGATTTTAGAGGCTAGGGTCTTTAGAATCTATTTTGATGGAGCGTTTACCTATACAAATAAGTTCTTAATTCTAGGAAACTTATGATATATCTAGCCTTCTTCTGGCACTTTCACCAACCCTTTTACAAGGATTCTGCCACAGGGGAGTATCTCCTGCCCTGGGTAAGACTCCACGGCATAAAGGACTATACAGGCATGGCCCTGATCCTCAAGGACTACCCTGAGATAAGGCAGACCTTTAACTTCGTCCCCTGTATGCTTGAGCAGCTAGAGGAATACTCGAAAGGTATAGCTCGCGATAAGTTCTTGAAACTCAGTGAGTTATCTCAAAGTGAGCTCTTAGAGAAGGATGTACATTTTATTCTAGACAACTTCTTTTCTGCCCACTGGGAGAATATGATAGAGGTACACCCCAGATACCGTGAACTCCTACGCAAACGGGCCTTCGGAAAGAAGAGCGTAGATAGGGCTACACGAGATTTCGGGGAAAGGGATATCAGGGACCTCCAGGTGTGGGCAAACCTTTCGTGGTTCCATCCCCTAGTAATCCAGTCTGACCAAGAGCTCAAGGCCCTTATACAGAAGGGCAAAGACTTCACTGAAGCGGAAAAACAATTAGTGCTTGCTAAAGAGATTCAGGTGATTAGGGATATACTGCCTCTGTACAAAAAACTGGAGGACTCAGGACAAATAGAGACCACCACCAGCCCTTTCTATCACCCCATCCTGCCCCTCCTCTGTGACCCCTTAACGGCACGTCAGGCCCTTCCCAAGATACCTCTACCCGAGACAAGACTAGAGGCAGAAGAGGACGCAAGGCTACAAGTAGAGAGGGCTGTGTCGGCCCACGAGATGTACTTTGGCCGTAGACCCAGGGGACTCTGGCCCTCGGAAGGTGCCGTGAGCCACCACATCATACCCATACTATCTCGAGCGGGGATAAAGTGGACCGCCTCAGATGAGGAGATACTTGCCAGGAGCCTGCATATCCAGTTCTCTAGAGACGACCAGGGCAAACTCAACCTGCCCCGTGTGTTGTACAAACCCTATAAGCTGGAGTCTGGAGATTCTCAAGTGAACATTATCTTCCGCGACCATAGTCTATCGGACCTAATTGGCTTCCAGTACCAGAGGTATAATGTCTCTTTAGCAGTAGAAGACTTTATAAAGAGGATTAAGTCTCTGAAGGACACACCTCAGCCTCTCCTGGTAAGTGTAATCTTAGATGGGGAAAACGCCTGGGAGTACTACCCCAATAACGGACTAGACTTTCTGCGGAAACTGTATAGTAGACTGCAAGAGGAAAAAGGAATTAAGACAGTAAGAGTAAGTGACTATATGGAGATGCATCCTCCACAGGATACCATCAAAGAACTCTATGCAGGTTCCTGGATAGGACACAATCTTGCTACCTGGGTAGGGCATGAAGAGAAGAACAAGGCCTGGAACTACCTGGCCCATGCCAGAGACTACCTTAAAAAGGCAGGACCTCGGGACACAAACCATCTGGATTTGGCCTGGGAACAACTCTATATAGCGGAAGGGAGTGATTGGTTCTGGTGGTATGGTGATGACCATTCCTCCGCCTATGATGAGACCTTTGATAGACTCTTCCGAACGCATCTTAAAAACCTCTATAAATTCATGTCTGCGGTGTATCCCAGGGTACTAGACGTGCCCATCCTAAGACCCAGAAGGAAGAGGCCCTACAGCCTACCCAAGGGCTTCCTCCAGATAAAACTGGATGGTAAGGTGAGCAGTTTTCTAGAATGGATTTCCGCTGGGCGCTTTGTAGCCAAGGACACCCCAGTGATGCACAGGGCCTCGGGAAGGGTTGTAACAGAGGCTTACTTTGGTTTTGATGAGGAAAATTTCTACCTGCGGCTAGATTTTGAAGAAGGCGAGATAGAGCGTATAGGCACCCATGATAAGGTCCTTGTGACCTTCTTACATCCCCATGAGGCCAGGCTATGCATTACTGGGCCCTTAAGGCCCACCATGGACCTAGAAGTGCTAAGGGGGCCGAGTCCCAGGATAATCCCAGGGCTAGTAGCCACAGGGGAGATACTGGAACTAAGATGCCCCTTCTCAGAAATCGGTCTTGCACCAACACATGAAGTGGAATTCCTGGTAGAGATAGAAAAAGACGGACAGGTAAGCGAAAGAATCCCAGAGCACTACGCCTTTGCCTTTACCACGCCTACAAAGGACTTCGAAAGGATACTTTGGCAGGTCTAACAAGGAGCCCACATGCCAGAACTAAGAAAAGAGCCTGTATCAGGACGATGGGTAATTATAGCCACAGAGAGGGCACTAAGGCCCTCCGATTTTATCGCTGTGCCTCCCCCTACCATCAAGGGCAACTTTTGCCCCTTCTGCGAAGGTAACGAGGATAAGACCCCTCCAGAGATTATGGCCTACAGAGAAAGGGATACCAGACCAAACACCAGGGGTTGGAGGGTACGGGTAGTACCTAACAAATTTCCTGCCCTGGTAATAGAGGGAGGCCTAAATAAACGGGGAGACGGAATATACGATATCATGAATGGGATAGGTGCCCACGAGGTGATCATCGAGTGCCCACAACACAAGATATCCCTAACATCCCTGCCACCTGCCCACGTCCAGGAGATAATATGGACCTATAGGGACAGGTTGGTAGACCTCAAGAAAGACAAGAGACTCATCTATGGAATGCTCTTTAAGAACGTGGGTGCAGTAGCTGGGGCCAGCCTTGAGCACACCCACACCCAGCTCATAGTTACCCCTATCGTTCCTCTGGTGGTTGCTTCTGAGATGGAGGGCTCTATGGCCTTCTACAAATACAGGGGAAGATGCCTCTTTTGTGACATGATAAATCAGGAGTTATCTAATGGGAGCCGAATGGTACTGGAAGGGGAGCACTTTGTAACCTTTGCACCCTATGCAGCTAGGTTCCCATTCGAGCTCTGGATACTCCCCAAAAACCACTCCTCCCACTTTGAAAATATACAAAGGTCCGAGGTGGAGGAGCTAGCAGAAACCCTGAGGGCCGCCCTCTGTAAGCTGGAGGGGGCTCTGGAACAACCCCCCTACAATTTTATCATCCATACCAGCCCCTTCGACCAGCCAGAGTTGGCCCATTACCACTGGCATATAGAAATCATCCCAAGGCTTACCCGGGTAGCAGGCTTTGAGTGGGGGACCGGCTTCTATATAAACCCCGTTCCTCCAGAGAATGCCGCAGAATACCTTAAAAAAGTAGAAGTACCGCCATGCTAGAAAGGAGATAAGAAATGGATATAACCTATGTTTCTTCGGAGGTTGTGCCCTTTGCCAGAACAGGCGGGTTGAGCGATGTGGCTGGGGCCCTGCCAAAGAGTCTACAGGAACTAGGCCATAAGGTCTACCTCTTCATGCCCCTTTATAAGAAGATAAAACAAGGCCCCTTCAAGCTCTCTCCTACCAAAGGGAGTCTCTCTATACCCATGGGCAATAAGACCAGCACTGGGCTGGTATATAGCGCCCCCCTGCCCGGCACCCGCATATCCACATATTTTATAGAAAATACGACCTACTACGATAGAGAGGGTCTATACCAGGACCCAGCCACGGGAAAGGACTATAAAGACAATTGCGAGAGATTCTCCTTCTTTTCTAAGGCTGTACTGGAAACCCTGCAGGTTTTAGGAATTAAACCAGATATAATTCACTGTAATGACTGGCAGTCTGCTCTGGTGCCTACTTACCTCAAGACCCTCTATAAGGATAATAATTCCTTTCGCGGGACCGCTAGCCTCTTTACCATCCATAATCTCTCCTACCAGGGGCTCTTCCCTAAGGAGGACATGCCCCTGACAGGACTGGATTGGAGTTACTTCAACTGGAAGCAGCTAGAATTTTACGGGAAAATCAATCTCCTCAAGGCAGGAATAGTCTTCTCGGATATAATCACCACTGTCAGTAGAAAGTACGCAGAGGAGATACAGACAGCGGAGTTCGGCGTAGGACTGGAAGGGGTACTGCGGGAGAGAACCGTAGACCTTTATGGAGTACTCAATGGGGCCGATTACTCCGTATGGAACCCCGAAAAGGATAAACTCATCCCTGCTAACTACAGCCTGAAGAACCTTAAAGGCAAAAAAGCCTGCAAGCAACATCTTCAGAGGAAGTTAAAGCTGCCTCAAAGCGACGCTCCTATAATAGGAATGATAGGAAGGGTTGCCTCCCAAAAGGGGTTAGATTTAGTAATGGAATGTTGGGACGAGTTAATGAAAGAGGATATAGAGTTTGTCCTCCTGGGCACAGGCGAGCCAAATATTGAACAGGCCCTAAAGTCCGCGGCCGCTAGGTATCCTGGCAAGGCCTCTATCAACATAGGCTTCGATAACCAACTCTCCCACGAGATAGAGGCAGGGGCAGACATGTTTCTCATGCCCTCCAAATTCGAGCCCTGTGGGTTAAACCAACTATACAGTCTAAAATACGGAACTGTGCCCATAGTGCGCAGTACCGGAGGTCTTGCCGATACTATAGACGCCTCGGTGGGCTTCTCCTTCCAGTCCTATTCATCCAAGGAGATGCTGGAAACCATAAAGAAGGCCTTAAAACTCTACCGTGACCAGTCAAAGTGGTTAGAACTCATGAAAATGGGGATGCTTCAGGACTGGTCCTGGGAAAAGAGCGCAAGGGAGTATCTCACTCTATATCAAAAGGCCCTTGCCAAGGTAAAGGGGGCATGAATCAGGTATATTTAATCCTAGCGCTACATAATCATCAACCCGTAGGCAATTTTAACCATGTCTTCGAAGAGGCCTGCTCCAGGGCATACCAGCCCTTCCTGGAGACACTGGAAAAATACCCAAGGATAAGGATAGTAGTACATTATTCGGGAAGCCTGCTGGAGTGGCTCTACACCCATAAGCCCAACCTCTTTGAAAAGCTAAGGTCCTTGGTCAAGAGGGGTCAGGTAGAGGTCCTGGGGGGAGGTTTCTACGAACCCATTATGGTCATGCTCCCTGAGAGGGATAGGCTAAGACAGATACACACCTACAGCCATTGGCTTAAGGACCACCTGGGAGTGGATGTTCGGGGCATATGGCTCGCCGAGAGGGTATGGGAACAATCCCTGGTAAGGTCCCTGAGGAACGCAGGCATAGAGTACACAGTGGTAGATGACTCCCACTTTAAACATGCTGGACTAGAGGAAGAGGAACTGGATGGATATTTCCTTACAGAGGACGAGGGTGAGATACTGAAGATCTTTCCAGCCTCTGAACACCTTCGATACTGTATACCCTTTGAAAACCCTGAAAAGACCCTGAACCATCTCCGCCAATTGGGACAGAGGAGAGAAAACGCCCTGGTGGTGTACGCCGATGACGGAGAGAAGTTCGGCGGATGGCCAAAGACCTTTAAGCATGTCTATGAAGATGGGTGGCTGGAGAACTTCTTCAGCACACTTCAGGCCCAGGGGGACTGGCTAAAGCTCATTACCTTTAGCGAAGCTGTTGAACGCTTCAGCCCCAGAGGTAAGATATATCTCCCTGACGCCTCCTACAGGGAGATGATGGAATGGGCCCTGCCAGTAAAGGGAATCTTCCAATACGAAGAGGTCTCCCACGCCCTGGGAGGCCAACCCTGGGCTCATCTCGCCAGGAGGTTTATCAAGGGAGGATGCTGGAGGAACTTCAGGGTAAAATACCCAGAAGCCTATCAGATGTATGCAAGGATGCTTGAGGTCAGTAAGAAGATCGCCTCCCTGGACAGGAGCTCAGAGATATTCCTCCCTGCGGAAAAAGAGCTCCACAAGGCCCAATGTAACGATGCCTACTGGCATGGGATCTTTGGTGGACTCTATCTTCCTCACCTTCGCACCGCCATCTTCAGACACCTCCTAACAGCGGAGACCCTGGCGGATAGCCACCCAAAGACCTCCCTAGAGACCCTTGACTATGACCTGGACACCAAAAAGGAGGTGAAAATCTCTAACCCAATGATAAATGCGTACTTCAAACCCGAAAGGGGAGGTCACCTCTACGAATTAGACTACAAGCCCAGGGCGGTCAACCTCTTGAACACCCTCAGCCGCAGGGAAGAGGCCTATCACAGAAAGGTCCTTTCCCAAAAAGAGACAGGGGAAGGGGCGGGCATCAAGAGTATCCATGAACTGGCCCCAAGGATAGAAGAAGGCTTAAAGGAGATACTTTTCTACGACACCTACCAGAGGGAGAGTCTGATAGACCACTTCTTCCAGCGCAGTGCCAGTCTGAAGGATTTCGCTAACGGACAGATACTGCAGTTAGGCGATTTCCTTACCGCCCCTTACCAGCCACGGGCAGAGGAGAGGGCGGATAGAATTATCCTGGGGATGGAACGTTCTGGCAGCCTCTTACAAGGACAGGAAGGCCTTCCCTTGAAGGTGAAGAAAAGGGTAGAAGTGGACCATCTCAACCCCGTAATTCTTATCGCCTATTCCATTGAAAATTTATCTAGAAGGACTCTAGAAAGCTCTTTTGGTGTAGAGTTTAATTTCTCTATGTCCTCCGGAGATGCCCCAGGACGATATTATCTCTTAAAGGACGAGACCCCTGCGGGGCACCTGGCCTTAGAAGCAACCTTTACTTCTCAGAAAAAGATATCGCTGGTGGATGAAGGGCTTGGGTTAAGGGTGTCTCTGGAGTGGAATCCTCCCTGTGATGTATGGGTCCTACCCATACATACCGTCTCCCAGTCTGAATCAGGCTTTGAAAAGGTATATCAAGGTTCTACCCTACTCTTAAAATGGAATATAACCCTGGAGCCTGCAAGCACCTGGGGGACAGAGATAAGAAAAGAAATAAAGGAGGTTAAGCCCCTCTAAGAGGTCAAAAACATCCCCAGAAAAATGGATGAATCAGAAAGAGATATAAGGTAAAATAATAAAGTAGCGAAGGCAAAGTCCTGGCATTAAGGATATACATAAAGGCGGTCCTTGGTAACCGAGGTCTGGAAATATGCCCCTCAGCAATAAAGAACACGAAGTAATCAACAATATAAACAAGATTATCTGCATGGCCTTTGATATAAGGGATATCTATTCCAATATTGTGGCTGAACTGAAGCGGGTAATGGACTTTGACCGTATGAGCATCTCCCTAATTACTGAGGGAAAGAACATGGCTGTAACCTACGTATCCTCTACCAGTCACCGGACCTCGGCCCTCAAGGAAGGGCACACCTATCCCCTGGAAGGTAGCCTGTTGAACAAAGTCGTTACCACTGGAAGCCCTGCAATTATCGAGGACACAGAAAAAGGGGAACTGGCCACCGACGGGCTCCTCCTAAAGGATGGAATAAGGTCCAGATTAGGCTTCCCCCTAAAAGTGGCTGGTAAGACTATCGGTAGTATAAACTTTGGCGGTAAGGAACCTAAGACCTTCTCACCCCATCACCTCTTCCTCCTGGAGCAGATTGCCCCCCAGCTTTCTATGGTAACGGAAAACACTATCCTCTTTCAGAAGATCAAAGCCTCTGAAGAAAAGTATAAAGACCTCTACGACCATGCTCCTGCCATGTACTGCACCTATAGGAAAGACGGTACTATCTTAGAATGTAATGAGACGGTCGCAAAGGTACTGGGTTACCCAAGAGATGCACTGGTGGGCAGGAGTCTATACGAACTCATTGCCCAGGAAGGAAGAAAAGAGGCGGTGGAGGTCCTTCAAAATGGCTATTTAAAGGAACTGGAGTTCAGGCTGGTAAGGCAGGGTGGTGATTACGTTGACGTTAGTGCAAATGTCGCACCCCAGTATGATGAGACAGGCAACATAACAGGTTCCAGGATGGTCCTCAGGGACATCACCGAGGAAAAACACTCCGAAGAAAAACTCCTCCAGGAGAAAGAGAAACTGGAACAGGTGGTGGAAGCCTTACGGGTAGGGTTGTGTTTAATGGACAAAAACTTGAGCATAGTATGGGCTAATGATAACCTCTTAAAAATCTGGGGCTTGCCCCAGATACCCTTAGGTCAGCAGTATTCCGTGGTCTTCCAATGTGCCGAAGCAGACTGCCCAGTTACCGGTGCCCTTCAAGGGGGACAGAGACCCCGGGAGATTAAGGTCATCACAAAAGATGGGCAGAGAAAGTATATCGAAAACATTGCCACACCTATACAAAATAAGAATGGAGATGTGGTATCAGTTCTTCTACTGTCCAGGGATATCACTGCCAGGGAGAGCAGGATACATCAACTCTCCCTCCTCAGGCAACTAGGAAACGCCCTCCAGCACACACTCCAGCCCGAAAAAGTCTTTCAACTGGTACTAACCTGTGTGACGGCTGGACATGCCATGGGATTCAACCGCGCCTTCCTCTTCCTGGTCAACGAGGAGAGTACCGCTATCTGTGGAATGATGGCCGTGGGACCCTCCAATGCCCAGGAGGCTGGGAGGATATGGCAGGAAGTGTCTACTAAATACCGCTCCCTGGAAGACCTCCTGGAGG
>JAUQZZ010000193.1 GCA_030586765.1 Candidatus Brocadiales bacterium
GGCGGCTATAGGCAAGGCTACTGTCCAGGGCCCAGAAGGCACCGCTTACCCTCATGGAGCCTTGGGTTACTGGCTCAGAGAAGTCACCCCCTGGGGGAGAGACAGCGCCCACCACAGTCACGGAACCGACCCTTTTGTCGTTGCCAAGACATTCCACCCTTCCTGAGCGCTCGTAGAAGTTTGCTAGCCTGGTACCCAGATAGGTAGGGAAGCCCTCCTCCCCAGGCATTTCTTCCAGTCGGGAGGATATCTCCCTGAGGGCCTCTGCCCAGCGAGAGGTAGAGTCTGCCATGAGGGCGACGTTGTAGCCCATGTCTCTATAGTACTCTGCCAGGGTTATGCCTGTATAAACAGAGGCCTCCCTGGCGGCAATGGGCATATTGGAGGTATTTACTACAAGGATGGTGCGGTCCATTAATGGTCCACCTGTCTTTGGGTCCTTAAGGTGGGGGAATTCCACCAGGACGTCCGTCATCTCGTTGCCCCTCTCACCGCAGCCTACATAGACAATGATATCGGCATTGGAATACCTTGCCAGGGTCTGTTCCACCACCGTCTTGCCCGTGCCAAAGCCGCCCGGCACAATAGCGCTTCCACCCAGGGCTATAGGCAAGAGGAAGTCAAAGACCCGCTGACCAGTAATATAGGGTGTGTCTGGGCTGAGGGTCTCTTTGCATGGCCTTGGTTTCTTCACTGGCCATTTCTGCATCATGGTGAACTGACGACCATCCTCCATGGTTACCACTGCATCGGTAACAGTGAAATCCCCTTCCTTTACCTCACTGATTACCCCTGAGTTTCCCGGAGGCACCAGGATTTTATGTGCAAAGCTAGCGGTCTCCCTTACCTCACCCAGTATATCGCCTTCCTGGACACGGTCGCCCCTTTTTACCCTGGGGGAGAAGTGCCAGTGCCTGTCCCTGGAAAGACTGTCTATGATAAGCCCCCTAGAGATAAAACATCCGCTTTCCTTTTCGACTATATTTAAGGGTCTCTGTATCCCATCAAAGACACTGCCCAGAAGCCCAGGGCCAAGCTCCACCATGAGGGGTTCATCGGTGCTTTCCACAGGCTCCCCTACAAAAAGCCCGGAGGTGTCCTCATAAACCTGGATAAAAGCGGTATCTCCATCCAGTCTAATAATCTCACCAATGAGTCCTATGTTGCCTACCCTTACGACGTCGTACATCTTTGTCCCAAACATCCCCTCGGCCACCACCGCAGGGCCTGATATCTTAATAATTGTACCGCTTATCATAAATCTCCTTTCCTTCTTTTGGGCGAGACCAAAGATAGCCCGCTGATTCAAAATTTTGTAGCGGTCGAGCTTGCTCGACAATTAATGTAAAGCAGAGCAAGCTCTGCCACTACAATTTGTAGTTTGCACTACGATAATGGTTATCTTATCTTGATATGGTATCCTATAGCCCTTCTTATCATTTCTTGAACATAGGAATCACTTCTGGCTGCCTTCTCCCGCCATCTCATCTCCAGGGGAACTGGTACGATGAGGGGGACGATGCTTTCTTCTACTAGATGCCTTGTGTGCTCGTCAAAAGAGCTCAGATAATCTTCATCAATAATTATTATTCCATAATCCCTGCTCCTTAAGGCATCTAGAAGATGCTTTTTTGCTAGCTCAGGGGACGGAGTGCTCTTTATCTGGACACCTGAAAATTTGAACCCTCTGGAGACCTCAGGATATACTATGGCAAGGACCTTAGACAAAGACCAACTCCCCTCTAATGGTATCTACAGGTACTCCATGGGCCTTACCCCTGGCAATTATCCTGAGATTAACAAATTCATTAAATTTCCTGCCCAAGAAGCCCAGGATAATAGAGATAGATAAAGGGTCTTTCCTTATCATACCAGCCCACTTTTGCATAAAGGAGGCCTCAAGAAGACGCTGGATATCGGAGGTCTGAGGTTGCTCTTTCCAGGCCAGGAGCTCCTTTTCCCAGGGGGGAACAAGGCCTGTCTTTCCCAATATATCCAGGACCTCACCAGGGCTTTTACACTGGCAAAGAGAGTTGAGGAAGCTAAGGGATAGGAAGCCTCCAGGGATAAAAACTGCCTTAACCTTTTCTCTTCCACTTACAATCTTTAGCGCAGAAACCACATTCAAGTAATCTATTTGCTCTCTGATAATAGTCCTTACCAACTGTTCATTTTCTGCCTCGTGTGCCGTTTGAGAGAGGGCCCATTTAAAATAGAATTCATCTAAGGTCTTCTCCAGGATACTCAATTGTCTTTTCTCAAGGTATTCAGGAAAGGCCTGAGTCAAAGGGGTGGCAAAAGGGGAGCCCCAGGTCGCAAGGGTATCTACCACGGCCTTTACATGGTCCTGCCTGGTTAATTCAGAGAGTTTTGCCTCGTCCAGTTCACCGATGGGGATGAGGGCGGAGAGAATTTCCTCCTGGGGCAGGTCTCTTTGTTTTCCTCTCAGGACTGTTTTGATGTTAAAGACATCCCAGTTACTTAGAAGTATGCTTGTTAGACGGTAGGGTTCGCCGCCGCACATGCGAAGGACCTTCCTGAAGGTCCTTTGCAGGTTACGCCTTAAGGCCCTCTCAATGGCCCCCAGGCCGTTTCCTCCTGTTAAGGCCAGGGAAAGGTCTTCCCCGTAGGGTGAGGAAAGGAGAGAATCGGTCATCTGGGTTAGTTCGGCCTGGGCGAGGAGGTCCAGGAGGACAGCCTCCTGAAAGAGTTCCCCGTTCATTGCCCTTATCCTGGCGTTCAAGTAGCCGTAATCGTCCATTTTTATAAAAGATGTAGGGCAAGGCTTTAGCCTTGCGCAACCCTAAAGGGTTGCCCTACAGAATGACATGGGCGAGGTCTCTAGCCTTAAGCCCTCTCCCTAAATGGGGGAGGGTTAGGGTGGGGGTGAATTAGACTTGTCTCCACCCTCCCCTAACCCCTCCCATCAAGGGAGGGGAGAAAG
>JAUQZZ010000194.1 GCA_030586765.1 Candidatus Brocadiales bacterium
AGCCCTTCGGCAGTGAGCTCAGGGCCGAACTGCGGAGCAAATCTAAAGGTATAAAAAGACATAGATGTAGCGTACGAGCTTGCTCGTACGGTTTCATTACATAAACGTCGGAGCTAGCTCCGACGCTACATTTGGTTTTTGACAGACCAAGTTTATAGGAGAAAGTCTCCAAAGTCAAGAAAATATGATTATTAAGTTGAATTCGCCCTCTTTAATATATATAACAATGAGCAAAATATTGGAGGTCGTAGATGCAATACGAAGAAAGGTTCTCAACTCTAGCAGTCGCATCCCTTGTCCTGGGCATATTAAGTCTTATCTGCTTTATCTTCCACCGTATGTACCTTGCAGTGGTTATAGTTGACATACTCCTGGGCATAGGGGCTATAGTCACAGGGGTCTTCGGCATGAGACATGTTGCTTTATATTCCCTCAAGGGACGGAACTACGCCTTTGTGGGGATAGTGACCGGGGCAAACGGCGTGGGCTGGGTCCTTATAGACACAATCTTCAGCATGATTTACTAACCCCTTTATCTACAATAGAGCGGTAAAATAAATCCTCTACAATTTTTTGATTTTTCAGAGACCTTACCTTAATTAATCCCCTGAGTCCTAAGCTATTTTCCTTCATATCCGCTCAAACATAAAGGCAGTTACGGCATAGAGGGTAAAGAAGATGTACACCAAGGATGCCAGGGCAAGAGAAATAGAAGAAATAATACCTGGCCTGGCCCCTTGAGGGAGATAGCGTCGGTTTATTATTAGTGTGAGGGGACAGTAGATAGCCATGGCCAGCCCGCCGAAACAGGCATTGCTGATTAATAACACCAGGGGTGGGATATTAAAGGTCGCCAGAAAACAGCCCGCTACAACCCACGCCACAGCAAAGACCATATACCAAAAAGATAGGGACCTCTTCTGGGCCTTCTCAAAATTGACGTAAACTATATCGGAAAGGGTCCTGGCCATGCCGTCTACTATGGCAAGCTGTGTGCTGAAAAGGGTGGCAAAGGCCACCACTAGGAATAGATAGTGACCTGGCCTGCCTATTATATCTTCCAGTATCTTCGCCTGGGTCACTGCTATCTCAAAGCCCTGAGGCACCAGGCCCTTGGGATATAAGGTGGCAGTGGCCGCTACAAAAAAGAGCATGATGACCAGAGATGTGGTAAACCAGAAGGTCACGGCCTGCTCAATCCTGAAATCCCTGAACCATTGCCCCCACCTCTCCAGGTTCTCCCTGGAGGGAGAGAATATGAAGCCTGTAGAAGGGACGGCCTCCGCCCTGCCCCTTATGGGGTTTATTATCCTCCCCATCCTGGCGCCCATAGCCAGGCCTTTATCCCTCAGATAGTAGTTTATAAATATATTGCCCGTCCCACCTACACCAGCAAAGACCAGGGCGGCAAAGAACTGAAACCTGTTTATCTCTGGCTCTATGAACCCGAAATTCATGACCCCCTCCCCAACGCCCTTCCAGGTATCCCCACCGCTGGTAAGGGCAACGCTCACCATGAGCCCAAGGACAATAATAGCGGTGAGGACCATCATAACAAGCTCCACCACCCTGTAAATAAACCTTGCTGTAAAGAGGGTCAGGCAGACCAGAAGGAAGGTGCACCAGGTCCAGAAGTAGGTCTCGCCCCAGCCCTCCGTCCCCACAACAAGGGCCTTCAGGGCCCCTCCCGAGGCTACTGCCCAGGCAGGGGCAAGATGCTGGGCAGTGCTTATAAAGAGAAAGAAATAGACAAAGGCCTTAGAGAGCCTGGCAAAGCCCGTATAGACGCTCTCCCCTGTGGCCAGGACGTACCTACCAAGCTCCTGATTTACCCAGTACTGGAGGAACACCCCCAAAAGGGGTGCCCAGGCCATAGTGGGACCGTATTCGGCCACTATGGTAGGCCACATTATCAGTTCACCACTCCCGATGGAAAGGCCCACCAGGATGGCTCCAGGCCCAATTAAATGGAGAAGTCCCCTGGTCTTCTGGGGTAGGTCTATCGGTGATAACGGAAGGAGCGGGCCCATTTAGCCACCTTAATGGTATCGTAAAAGTTATCCCATTAGAATAGGCAGGGCTTTTTAGCCCCGCTCAATGCGGCCCTGGAAAGTCATAAGACCTGCCTATGGCATGGGGCCGCCTATCCCTTTTGGTACTTTTGTCGTGTCATCGAGTCAGACCCCATCCTAGCAGAGGTAGCAAGAAATCGCTAGTGTCTAGGGCGAGGTGTCTAAGAATCCAGGAAATGGGCCCTTTTATCTTGTCCCCGTAGCAACCCCAGGACTATAATAATCTTGTGCGGAGGTTAGAAGACTTAGCTGGCTTTGCCTGGTTCGTCTCAGGCGGATGGGAAGGAAATACCAATGAGATTAAGTCTTATAATCGTGGACTTATTTCTAAGTGCCTGTGCTAATTATACCTTGCCGCCCCAGGCCTTTCCCCCAGATTACACTGGACCTGTCCGCCTTAGGCGGACTAGTCCCTGGGCCACGGTGGTAGGCTCTGGCTCCTGCCACTACGTCTTCGTTAAGGTGATGGATAAGACAAAAAAGCCCCTCCCCAACCAGACCGTTGTGGCAACTATAGAGAATCCGGCAGTGGCATGGATAGATGAGCCAAAGAGGGTGACGGACGAAAAGGGGCTGTCCGATTTTTTTATAGTAGGAATAGGCCACCCAGGTTATACTAATCCGCCTGAGGCGGAAGAGGCCGCTACCTCTGTGTATGTGTGGACCAGAGGCTACAGTCCCTTTGGCTTCGGTCGTTGAAGGCACAGTGGGGTGCATCTCGACGCCTAAGTGCCCACGTAGCTCAACCGGCAGAGCACGGCATTCGTAATGCCGAGGTTGGGGGTTCGATTCCCCCCGTGGGCTTCTTCTCCTAAATCTCCCCCTGTGAGCGACCTAAGACCTCCTTAGGACCTTAGGGGTCTCTCCAAGTT
>JAUQZZ010000195.1 GCA_030586765.1 Candidatus Brocadiales bacterium
AATCTAGGTAGACAACGAGGTTTACCTCGTTGAACCACAATCAACGACCATAAAGTCGTTGTCTACCCGGTCGTTTCAATCCCTCAGATGACAATTGTACGAGGTTTTTATAGGTCTCCCATCCTTAAACTATGACGATATCTTCCTTCTCAAAACCATTGTTGGCCTCGACAAAGACCCAGGAGCTAAGCTCGAACCTCGCCGCCTTTTCTACAGAGACAATGAGGTATGATAAGCCAGGCCAAAAGGGCGCAAGGCCAGCGGCGCGCTCCGCATCGAAGGCTGAGGGTAGGGCAGGGTGGTCTGGGTGGGAGTGGAAAAAGACCAGCAGTTCTAGTCCCTTTCTGGTGGCATCATTCTCTACCTTCTTAAAGTCCTTGGGGTTTATCTCGAAGCGGACCTTGGGCTGGAGGTCATTCTCGTTGCGCATGGGATAGACCTCCATGGCCTCCTTATCAGAAGAGGCCTTCCCTGCAAGAAAGCCCCCGCACTCGTAGGGATAACTCTCCTTAGCTAACCTCTGTACCTGCTCTGCTACCCTATGGCTCAGTCTTAACAATCAACCACTCCCTTTCAGGCATTTATCCAGAAGCTAGTGCTCAGGTAATGGTTGCCGCTGTCAGGAAAGATTGCCACCACACAGCCCTCCTTCATGCCCCTGGCCACCTCCAGGGCGGCCTTCATGGCTGCACCTGCGGAATATCCCACCAACAGGCCCTCCTTCATCCCTAGCTCCTTCACCATCTTATAAGCATCCTCTGTTTCCACCCTTACCTTCAGGTCAGGGAAGCTGGCATCGTATATCCCAGGCACTATGGCCGTGTCCATATGCTTGAGGCCCTCCAGGCCATGGATGGCCGTAGCTGGCTCCACAGCAATGACCCTTATATCAGGATTAAACTCCTTAAGCCTCCTGCCAGTACCCATCATGGTGCCGCTGGTGCCTATGCCTGCCACAAGATGGGTTATCTCCCCTTTGGTCTGCTCCCAGAGTTCTACGCCTGTGGTGTCATAGTGGGCCTTCCAGTTAGAGGGGTTATTGTACTGGTCGGCATAAAAATATCTTTCAGGATGCTCCGTCACCAATCTCTTTACCTCAAGGATAGCCCCATCAGAACCCTTGAGGGGGTCGGTGAAGACAATCTCTACCCCAAAGGATTTCACTATGACCTTGCGCTCCTGGCTCACGTTGGAAGGCATGACCAGGGTAACCTTGTAGCCTTTTACCGCACCTATCATGGCATAGGCAATACCAGTATTACCAGAAGTAGAATCTGTAATAATCTTGTCTTTTGTTAGCCTGCCTGATTTCTCGCCATCCTCTATGATACGCAGGGCAGGGCGGTCCTTCACGGAGCCGCCGGGATTAAACCACTCAGCCTTTGCATAGAGTTCCACCCCATTGAGACCCTTAGACATCTTATTGAGCCTTATCAACGGGGTGTTCCCTATCCTTTGCAGGATAGACTCCTCAAGGACTGGCGCTGCTAGGTAACTCCTGGTTCTCTTCCCCTTTGCTAGCCTGCTTGCCTTCATCTCCTATAGTCCTGTATAAGAAACTGGAGGGTCGAACCCTCAACCATATCGAATGTTGCCGCGGAGGGCAAAAATAACACCTTCTTGACGTCTCTCTATCTTTTATCCCAGGTAGCGTAAAAATGGGTGCATAAAGAGGGGAGAAGGGGAGGTCACGCCTTCATAATGGGCTCTACAACCTCTTTCTTGAACCTCTTCAGACCGACCCTCTCAATGGTCACCCCCATCCTCTCCCTGGGTAGGCCATTCTCCTTATACCACTGGAGGGTCTTCTCTATGAAGTCATGGACCTTCTCATCTGATAGGAACTGTACTACCTCCTTTGCCCACATGGGGTGTCTACCGTGTTTGCCGCCTACCCTGACTATCCAGCCCCTTCTACCTGCCTTCCAGGCATTAGTGGGACAGGCCCTAATACAATCGCCGCAGTAGATGCACTTTTTTGGGTCAAAGATAGGCTTACCTTCCTTATCAGAGACTATAGCCCCCTCCAGGCAGGCCTTGGCACAAAGGGTACAGCCCGTGCAGAGGGGCTCCTCCCAGGCTGGGTCTACGGCCCCTTGGAACCCCAGGTCCATCTCATAGGTCCTGGCGCAATCTATAGGACAACCAGAAAAGGATATCTTAAACTTGTGGTGACAGGGGGTACCAAAGAAGCGTTTATCTACCTCTAAGGCCTTCTGCTGGGTGTCCATAAGCCCATTAGGATTATACTCGCAGCCTCCACAGGCCGTAGGTACCCTGACCCTTGGGCCGCAGGAGGCCACAGTTACCCCCACCTCGGCCAACTCCCTCACCACTTTTTCAAAATCATCTATATGCACCCCAATAAGCTCCACCGACTGCCTGAAGCTCAGGTGACAGTAACCCATGCGGCTATATTTCTTTGCCACCTCTGCTATCTTGGCCATCTTTTCTGGGGTAATCCTGCCGCCAGGCATCCTCAAGCGGACGGTGAAGAGGTCTTTTTGGGTTTGTTTTATAAAACCGCCCGATTTTAGTTTATCTAAATCCACCTTGGGTGGAATTACTGCTTCCTTGGTCACTGGCCTACTCCTCAAAAAGCACATAAAAATATATAAATTAATTACAACATTTTTTCTTGCCTATTTCAATAGAAATTAAGTACTTAGACACCACAGCCTTGATTAATTAGCAGGTATCTGGCAGGGTTGTGTCCGCCACCCAATAAAAGAAAACAAAGAGGCCGTTAAATAGGTTAAGGCCCTTAGAGTCAATACTACAAAGGGATTCTAAGCCACCACCTCTGCCTTCCATCTGGCAA
>JAUQZZ010000026.1 GCA_030586765.1 Candidatus Brocadiales bacterium
ATGGTATCAGCAGTAACCTCATAGCAGTAGATGAGCTTCTGGGTTACCCCGAAGAGTTGCAGGACTGCCAGCAACTCGTGTGAGGGATTACTGTATTTGGCAATAGCCTCCTCTACCCCAGGGCCGAACATCTGGTGGAGATGGCTCCTTGGGGCCCACCTTGGGGGTATGTAATAGACGTTAGGCTCGGTGCCGAACTGGGGATAGAGGGGCAGGGCCACCTTTTCCTTCCTTACTAGATAATGTACAGGGCTGTCAGGGTCATCCACCCAGCCCTGCAGGCGTATCTTGCCCACACAGGCAGATATGCAGCGGGTTACCATTGGGTTTCCATCGGTCAAGGGGTCATGGCCTTCCAGCCTTGGATAACAGGCAATGCATTTCTCTGAGACACGGGTCTGGCCATTAAACATGGGCCTTTTGTAAGGACACTGCTCCACGCACTTCCTGTAGCCCCTGCATCGGTTCTGGTCTATAAGCACTATCCCATCCTCTGGCCTCTTATAAATGGCCTTCCTGGGGCAGGCCGCAAGACAGGCAGGGTAGGTGCAGTGGTTACATATCCTCTGGAGATAAAAGAAGAATATCTCGTGCTGAGGGAGAGTAGCACCTTCTAGGGCCCCGAGACCTTCTCTGGCCTTAGGAGGGCGGTTGGCTGTGTCCTCGAAGAAGTTCGGGACTCGCCACTCCTTGTCCTCTGGCACGTAGCCCAGGGCCTGCTGACCGCTGGCATCTATCCTGTTCTTTGACGCCTCATAAAGGGTCTCCCCTTTGTATACACCATAAGGTCCTTTATCATCGCTCTTTTTGCTGGTGTCCCAACCAGGCTGTGGGCCCAGGAGCTCAAGGGTCTTCTGGTCCCAGGACTGGGGATAGCCACCAAAGGGCTTTGTCTCCACATTGTTCCACCACATGAACTCCTGCCCCTTGGAGAAGGTCCAGGTGCTCTTACAGGCCATGGTGCAGGTCTGACAGGCTATACAACGATTTATATTAAAGACTGCAGCAAACTGCCTATGGGGCCGATTTTGGTCATAAGGATACTCCATCTCTCGGCCTAGCTGCCAATTATAGACTTTTGACATAAGCTCTCCTCCCTCTTTGAAAAACTTTTACCCCTAGGCTATGAAGCCACCATTTAGATACCTCTTCATGGTCTCACTCAGCATGGTCGGGGTGAAACCTGTCTTAACCGGGTCCCAGGGACCTCTTCCGTCTATACCTCCATCCTCAGCCTTGCATACCCTTATCAAGGTCTCCTTTGGACAGGTATTGGGGGCGTGAATATCTATCTCATAACCCTTTCCAATTCCCTGGCCCAGGAGGTTCTTTCTCACCAGGCTGTCGGTCATCATGGTAGGCTGTAGCCAACCTCTGGTCAAGGACTGCTGGGAGCCGTAACGGAAGTTGGCCTGATAGCCTGTATCAGCAGAAACCGCCCTGCCATCGGGCCTTGTCTCATGGGCCTTCACCGTCTTCCATAGGGCCATTTGTGGGGAGTGCTTCATCATAGTAACCCCTCTTGGGTAAGCCGGGTTCAGCTTGGCCCTAAGCATAAGGCGGGCCACCTTATAATTGGGGTCATCGGCCTTCCATCCCACGTAGGGCCTGTCAGCTGGGTTGGCCTCACAATAGACATAATCGCCGTCTTTGATACCCAGTTCCTTGGCATCCTCGGGGTTAATATGTATCTGGTGCTCACCCACCCCCGGGGTCCTCTTGTCCATGCGGTAGGGGTCACCATAGTTCGAATCCCAGATAAGGTTCCAGTCAGCCGTACTCCAGGAGGAGTGTACCCTGTGGCGTGTCTTGGGTGTCAGACAGTAGAAGCGGAAGCCCTTCTCCCAGAGGAAGTTCCTCGTGTTCTTGACCTTTGACCAAGGCATCTTCACGTTCCTTACAGAGCGTTCGTCAGCACTGGTAGCATCCAGGGGTATGCCGTAGTCGTTGGGTCTTATGGAATCATGAGAAGCCACTATAACATTGGGCAGATAGGGGGTGGCCTCTACTGCTTCACGGAAGACAATCATGTTCTCGCCGTATTCTATGAACTCATCCTCATCCCTGTAGAATTCCAGCCTTCCTGTCTTGTTGTAGAAGGGCTTTGATTCCTGTATCTGCTCCCAACCCGTTATCCTTGGATAGGTGCGGAAAAGGGCCAGGACAGCGCGGTCCTTCTTGAGCAGTTCCTCCACGGTATAGCCAGCGCTAGTTATACTGGCATCCAGGATGCGCTGCATATAGACCTCTAACTTGCCTTCAAGGATAAACTTGAAGTAATCCCTGTAGCGACTGTCTCCTGTAAGCTCTGAGAGCTTAGCCGCTACCCCTGCAAAGGCCTCGGTATCTTGCTTGGTGTCGTAGAGGGGTTTTATCCCACCCTTCCAGACCTGGATGAAGGGGTTAGAGCAGGAGGCGGTCAGGTCCGGGGAGGTTAACTCCATCCAGCTATGGACGGGGAAGACCACGTCTGAGACCTCACAGCTACCCGTCCACTCCCAATCCTGGGCCACTATCATCTCCACCCTCTTGTTGGTGTTATAAACCATCTCGTAGGCCCACTTGGCGTTATTGATGAGATTGACGTTGGCATACCACATCACCTTTGTGGGGGTGGGCATATGGGTCTTGCCTGTGAAACACTTCCCCTTTACCTTCAGGATATTATCCTGGTAGTTCCAGTAGGCCACTTCCTCGGGATAGAAGTACTTCTTTATCTTCAAATCAGAGACCTTGGCACTGGGGTCAAGGTTCGGATGGAAGGGGTCTTCTCCCATCATGGCATAGGCCCCTGGGAAGACACTAATCTTGTAATTGCCTGCCCAGTGGCCAGGGCCGCCGCCTGGTTTGCCAAAGTTCCCTGTCAGAGCCAGGACGAGGAAGTTCACCCTGTCCTTTATATCGCAGTGAAAATAGTGATTGGTACCCTCACCTGTATGTATCATAGCTGGCTTTATAGTCGCAAAATCCTTGGCTAGTTGCTGTATCATCTCCTTGGGGGTACCAGTAATCTCCTGAGTAGTATCAGGGTCGTACTCGGCACACAGTTCCTTATAGAGCTGGAATACGGGCCTGACCTCTACCTCCTTGCCGTCCACGGTCTTAATCTTAAAGCTGCCCTCCAGGGCCGGGTCTATCCCTGAATCCTTGAAGTGTTTCCCCAAATCCTCTCGAGTGATGACCTTGGTGCCGTTGGTCTTTGTATCCCAGACCACGTAGTCACCCCATTCTTCTCTGAGTTTAGGGTCTATAATCTGCACGGTCTTGCTATAGCCCGTGAGCTCCTTGTTCTTGTAATCTGGAATGATGTCACTAGCCCTGAGGAGTTTCAGGGTATCCCACCTCACCAGGAGGGGTAGGTCGGTAAATTGCTTTACGAAGTCCACCTCGTACCACTTGTTCTGGATGAGGAGATTAGCCACTGCCATCATAAGGGCCACGTCAGAGCCAGGACGGATGGGTACCCAGTAATCGGCCTTCTGGGAGGCAGGACTATACTCTGGGGATATATTTACTATCTTCCCGCCACGCTCCATTATCTCTATCCACCAGTGGGCCTCTGGCATCTTGTTTTCCACCATGTTCTTGCCGCTAAAGACCATGAGCTTAGCATGGCGGAAATCGTTGATATCTGAGTCAAAGGTCTGGATGCCTGACACCATGGGGTGTCCTGGGCCCAGGTCTCCGTGCCAGGTGTAGTTAGACCAGTTGCGGGCACCATACTTGCCGTCGTAAAGGGCTAGCATATTGCAGAAGCGAACTGCCGAGCCATAAATACGGGTAACACCCAAGAATCCCATGCCAGGGCGAATCTTTATGCAACGGGCAGCGCTTCCATGGACGGCCTCTATCATCTCCTCTGGATAGCCCTGTTTCCTTAAAAGTGCAGCCCCTTCCTCGCCACCGTAGGTCTTCATGACATGAAGGAGACCCTTGGCTACCAGGGTTAAGGCGTAGTCCCAAGAGACCCTTGCCCAGGAGTCCTGCCCCCTATTAAAGTACTTCTCCTGATTCTCGGGGAGCGTGGGGTCTGGGAATCCATTTTCCACCCACTCCATCCACCCCTTGCGCACCATGGGGTATTTTATGCGGTAGGGGCCATAAATCCTCCTGACCAGGGTATAGCCCTTAAGGCATCCCCTGGGGTTCCACATAGGGGTACACTTGTTTCCATAGATGTCATCTACTAAGTGGCTGTCATAGTTCTGCTCTATTCTGGTCACTACTCCATTACGCACAAAGGCCTTCAGGCGGCAGTTGTGGGTATCGTTAGGGACACAGCAGAAGGTAAAGGTTCTGTCGTATTTGTACTGGTCGCGGTAGACGTCTTCCCAACTCCTATCAGGGTAATGCTCCAGGGGGTTAGGTATCTCCTCCTGGGCCTCAAGGTATCGGAGGCGCAGAGAGGAGGCCATAGCACCGCCCGTAGCAACCCCTGTGTACTTTAAGAAATCACGTCTGGAAATCTCCATCTTTTTACCTCCCTTATGTAAATATCAGGTGGAAAGTCTTTCCCTGAAGGTTCGCCAAGGAGATAGGCGAATCCGCCTTTGGTGGACCCTCCTTTAGAGTTTCAGTTTAAACCATGTGGAAACGGCTTTTTGACCGTCTCGATCCCCTGTTGCCCCATCCCAGACAGCAAAGGAGATGGGAATAGTAGCGCCGGCCGAGAATTTTACATCATTGGCATCAGTAGAAGTCAAAGACCTCTTGAGGACCACCCGCCACTTCCCCTCAGCCCAGATGCCCTTTCCCTGGACATTCTGCGCCTCACCCTGTTGCGAGGCAAGGCTGCCAAAGCCTATGGCGTTCAGGTCTTCTATGGGTGATTTGCGGGTGTCACTAGAGAACAGGTTTCCTGCGGCGCGGCCCGACAAGAAGGTCTTGTCCTGCACCTCTTTTGGAAAATAGTAGGTATCCACGTGCATACTAGTATAGATGTGATTAATATCCACATAACGCCCTGCATCCTGCTGCCAATCCCCCTTCCAGTGCCATATGTTGACAGGAACCTCTATTTTGGTCATGTTTTTACCATTTCCCATGCCAATGAAGGGGAATTCCCCGCTGGGGGAGAACTGTATGGCAGCCGCATCCCTAAAGACCTCGCTCTTTTGATTGACTGTATCCTCCTTCGGGTCATCCCACTCCAGGAGTATAGCGAAGTCCTTACTATTATTGAGGGCTCGTACCCTGACATGCTGGGGAATTATCTCTGGCTGCCAGAGTTTGTTTAAGGGGATGGCAAACTCTTTGGCACTATCCCAAACCTTTGCATAGGGCTCATCGGCAGAGATATCCTCGCTGGTCTTGGAGGCAAGGATAGTAAAGTCCTCGGGTAGTGTAGCTAACTTAATATCGGGATTCTTAAGACTCTGGACGTAGTTAACCAGGAGCCAGCGCTCCTCGTCCGTTAGCTGCTCCCCAGAAAAGGCGGGCATGGGCGTACCGCTCATCCCTGTGGTAAACCTCAGGTACAGGTCTTTATTAGCGTTACCGCCTTTAAAGACTCCAGTTGTGAAGTCTCTTACCTTAATAGGACGACTCCAGTCGTCCTTCTGTTCAGCGGCGGAAGGGCCGTCTCCCTTACCCAATCTGCCGTGGCACTTTACACATCCTAGCTTTTCCTGCTCATAGAAGGCTTTGCCCTTAATCAGGCTTTCGGGGGTAACCTGGGGTTCAGAAGATACCGTAATAGGGTGTGGAGTTCCTCGGAGCTCGAAGAGGTCATAGGTCTTATCTTCTTCTTCATCATAATAAAGGGCCAAGGTCTTTATGTGTTGAATGGCACTCTTGCGCTCCTCTTCAGGAAGGTAGGCAAAGGAAGGCATAGCAGAGCCTGGGATACCGTTGGTCGCGGTATTTAAGAGGTCTTCATCTGTAGGCATCTCACCAGAGGGTGTAGAACGGAGTTTAAACTTGCCACCAGTAAAGTCCAGGGGCTTGGGATAAAGAAAGACGGCGGCCAGACCCTTGCCGTCCCCCTTCTCACCATGGCACCCTATACACCTCTTTTCATAGACAGCCTTTCCTTTTTCTGCATCCCCTGCAGCGTAACTACAGGTGGTATCATAGCCAAGGACCATCAGCACTAATCCCAACCCGATACCTAGTGCCCTCCATGCGTACGTCATGAACTCCCCCTCCTTATATGCTTTTCCCTTTGCTAAGGGATAACCTATGCACCTCTACTGCCTGACCCAGTACCTTTAAAAGAAGGTCGCTGCCTGCGGTCTTTTCCACGCAAAAGAATGCCCCCACTCCTGTGCAATCCTGCAGAAACTCTGGCGTCCAGGATGTTGAACTCATCACCACAGGCGTATCAGACGACATATCCTTAATCCTCTGTAAGACATCTAGGCCTGAAAGGGCCCCTCCTTGCCCCTCGTTCAACAAAACTACCGCAAAGTCTCCCTCCTGCCCAAAGGCCTGGAGACACGAAAATCCGTCCTCCACCGTTATTGCATTATATCCGGCCCTCTGGAGCATGCATCTTGTCCTCTCAAGAGACTCTCGGTCTGAATCAAACACTAATATCTTTTCCCCCATAACGGTTGTATACCACTCTCCTTCTATCTATCCACAGTTACTCCCTCCAATAAGGTCAAGACGCTTGCAATTACCATACCATTTACGATATCTCTATTGTTGAGTTTATGGCGGGTCTAGCCGCTTTTATCTTCTTGGCGTCAAAGTACTTCAGAAACTACAGGACTTACTTCCCTTTTGGGTAGGTGCAGGGCCTTTATTGGAGATACGTTGCACGTACTTCACATGGAGTGGGGTGTAAGTTGTAACACTTGTAATATAAAAGGATTATGTCTGTACACTCCAGTACACACCATTGTGTACCTGAGTGTGCATGCTTATCTAGAGGCCGTTTGGGGGAGGGAATCCTTTATATTAAGGATTTCTTCGGATAATCCCAGCTTTTTTATGATGCGATGGAGGGCGGTACGGGTTATGCCACTCTTTTCTGCTGCTAGGGTTATATTGCCATGGCATTTCTGAAGCAGGTTAGTGAAGTATTCCTTCTGGAAGCGTCGAAATACCTCTTCCTTTGCCTGGTCATAAGTTACGCTGCTGAAGCCCTCGACCTCCGCTAGCCAAGGAAGTTGCTCATGCCTCAAGAGTATATCTGCGGGCTGTATCTCGCTACCCTCGGCCACCAGGATGGAGCGCTGTATCACGTTCTCTAGCTCCCTTACGTTGCCTGGCCAGTTATACTCCATAAGCCTTCTCAAGGCCCCAGGGCTTAGGCCCTTCTCCTCTTCCTTATTTTCAGACCACTTACAAAGGAAGTGGCTAGCAAGTAAGGGTACATCCTCCTTCCTTTCCCTTAAAGGCGGCACATTAATTCTCACCACATTAAGCCTGTAGTAGAGGTCTTCCCTAAAGGTACCCGCCTTTACCACCTTTTCTAAATCGGTATTTGTCGCAGAGATGATGCGGACATCTATCTTTACTGGCTCTGTGGCTCCCACAGGGATGACCTCCATCTCCTGAACCACCCTCAGGAGCTTGCTCTGGAAGGCCAGGGACATACTGCCTATCTCATCCAGGAAGACCGTCCCCTGGCTAACCTGTACGAGGAGTCCCTTTTTATCTTGTTCTGCACCAGTGAAGGCCCCCCTTTTGTAGCCAAAAAGCTCGGCCTCCAGGAGGTTTTCCGGCAGTGCAGCGGCATTGATTCCTAGGAAACGATTCTTTGCACGGGGGCTGTGCTGGTGAATGGCCCTGGCTATGAGCTCCTTTCCCGTGCCACTCTCCCCCTGGATAAGAACAGCGGCCTTTGAAGGAGCCACCTTTCTTATGGTCTCAAAGATCTCCTGCATCCTCCAGTTACGGCCTATAATATTCTCAAAGGCGTAGGCCTTATTCACCGCCTCCCTGAGATACTCCAGTTCCTCATGGAACCTCTTCTCCTGGACGGCTCTCTGGACCACTATGAGGAGCTCATCATTATTAAAAGGCTTGGTTAGGTAGTGATAGGCCCCCTTCTTCACGGCCTCTATGGCAGACTCAATGGAGCCAAAGGCTGTCAGGACTATGACTGCTGTCTTTGGCCTAAATTCCTTTACCTTTTCCAACAGGGATATTCCACCTATGCCTGGCATACGGATATCTGTTAGAACCACATCTACTGGATTCCGCATAATATACTCCATGGCCTGCTCCCCTGAAGAGGTAGAGGTCATCTCTGCCCCAAGTTCGGAAAGCACCAGGACTAGCCCACGTACTATATCTGGCTCATCATCTACTATTAATATATTAGGTTTAGACATCGTCACTATATTTCCCATCACTCACATAATGCCTAGAGCTCTTTTCTATAGGTACTTCCTCCTGTTTGCTGTGACCATCTTTTAAGGGTAAGAGAATGGTAAAGCGACTGCCCCTGCCCAATTCACTCTTGACCTCTATAATGCCACCATGCCCCTCCACAATATTCTTGCAGGTGGAAAGTCCAAGCCCTGTGCCCACTCCTTCTGGCTTGGTGGTAAAGAAGGGCTCAAAGAGCCTGGGCATGTTCTGAGGCTCAATCCCCACGCCCGTGTCCTCAAAGATGAGACGTAGGGCGCTAACACCATCCTCATGGTCTACCTCCGAAAATACCTTCAGCTCCCCTCCCTTCTCCATGGCCTGGATGGCGTTTACCACCAGATTCATAAAGACCTGTCGGAGTTGGTCAGGGTCGCCCTCATATTCAGGGAGGTACGGAACCAGTTGGGTATCGAGTTTTATATGATGCTTTTCTAGGAGGGGACGGCACATAAAGAGAACGTCACCAATAGAGTCATTAAGATTTACCTTTCTTGAATGTACAGGAACCATCCTGGCATAGGTGAGGAGACTCTGTATCACCTTTTTACAGACCTCTGTGTTCCTTCGGATGGTATCCAGGTACTCATGGAGGGGTTCCGTCCGAGAAATCTTTTTTAGGGCCATCTGAGTAAACATGGATATAACCCCCAAGGGGTTGTTCAGTTCATGGGCAATGCCTGAGGAAAGTTTACCAATAACGGTCATCTTTTCCTGATGCATAAGCCGTCGCTCCATCTCCCTCCTCTCAGTAATGTCACGGCTTACCAAGACTACCCCCAGGTGCTTCCCTTCCGAGTCCTTTATAGAGGAAGCCGTGCTCTCATAGACCCTCCCTCCCACCATAAGGACCCTCTGGAAGCTGTAGGGGTCCTCGGTCTTAAAGACATCCAAGCGCTCCCCCAGGGTCTTAGGGGCACTGGAGGGATAACACTCTTTAAGGGCTGTTTCCTTAATAGCGGTGGCAGAGGCATTGTAAAAGGCTATCTTCCCCTCGGTATCTACAAAGACCACCCCCTCCTGCATACATTCGACAATAGCCTTCCACTTATCCTTTTCTACCCTGAGGAGTTCCTCTTGAAGGGTCCTGAGCCTTCGACTGCGCTCCCTCAGCCTTGTAGCCACAGAAACTGTAAAATAGGTAGAAATAAGCATGGTGGTAACAAAGACAAAAAAGGTCCCTGCCAGGTAAACAGGGTTTTTCCATGGCTCAGGCCCCATTATCCCAACAAAGGGGTTGTAGTAATACAGGAGACAATGGTGGGGAATAGTGCCAAGATACTCCAGGAGTATCATAGTCCCGAAGAGCACAATGGCAGCAAAGGCAAAGAGGTAGCTTTCCCCCCTCTCTAATAATATGCTTGCTAAAATGGTGTGAAATACGAAGTAAAAAAGGAAGGGGTTTTCGGCGCCACCGGCAAAATGTAGTAAGACCGTTAAGATAATCAGGTCGCTGATAATCTGTATCCTGGCATTGGTGGTTGCCCAGAGGTGACGGTCCCTGGCCTTGTCAGCATGCATCAGGAAGATTACATTTAAGGCCAAAAGAATAAGGGATATGTATACAAAAGGAAGGATAGACCCAATAAGCCCCCAATGGTAAGCTACCCATGCCACACTCAGCACACCGGCAATGGCAAACCATCTGAGACGGATAAACCAGAAGAGTCTCTCGATAAGTTCTTCCTGGAAAAGGTCTTTTGTTGGATTCACCAGAACTACTCCCTTTTGGGTGGGTAATATTACATATGATTAACTTAATAACACTTACATAAATGATATAAGTACCAATCCTTTGTGTCAAGGGAAATTGGTACACCTCTTTTGAGTATATTCGCCTTAGGCGGAATGGGCAACATCTCCTTTTCCAGGTATTTACATCTCTCTCCCCTCCCTTGATGGGAGGGGTTAGGGGAGGGTGGATTCACCCCCACCCTTCCCTCCCCCATCAAGGGGGAGGGAAACAAATCCTACCCATCGGATGCTACCTAGATTGGTGCACCTCTTATATATTCTCTTGGTGTCTTGTTTCTGTATAAAAATTTTTTTAGAAAGACCTTGACCTTCCACTATACTGGAAGGTGTATAATCCCTTTAGAAAGAGAGAGATAAACCTATGAAAGAAGGGTTGTTTATTGGAAGGCTTGCCAGGGAGCTAGGACTCAATCCCAGGACTATCCGTTACTACGAGGCCCTCGGCCTCTTGCCCGAGCCTGGTCGAACCCCCTCTGGATACCGCCACTACCCCCCTGAGGTAGCGGATAGGCTCAGGTTTGTAAAAAAGGCCCAGAGACTTGGATTCACCCTCCATGAGATTAAGGACATACTCCTGTTAAAAGAAGAAGGTACTGAACCGTGCCTCCATGTCAGGAACCTGGCCCAGAAGAAGGTGAGAGAACTGGAGGAGCTTATTAAAGAGTCCAAGGCCTTGCGAGAGAATCTGAAGGCCCTTTTAAAGAGCAAGCCTTTACCCAAAAAGGGAATAATATGCCCTCATATTGAGGCCACGGTGACCCGCTCTATAAAGAAAGGATTAAAAAGATTGAAGAGGTAAAGAAACCTTTGTAAAAATTTTAAAGAAAGGCCTTGACCTTCCAGTATACTGGAAGGCGTATAATTCCCTTAGAAAGACAAGAGGAAACCTTTATAAAGAAGAAAGGAGGTGAAACGTCATGGTAGCGAGAAGAAAGATAGAGGTCTTCACCGCTGGCTGTCCCCTATGTCTGGAGACGGTCAATCTGGTAAAGGACCTTGCCTGTCCCAGCTGTGAGGTAATAGTCTATGACTTGGTAAAGCAGTGCGAAACCAAGGAATGCATAGATAAGGTGAAGCGCTACGGGATTAACAGCGTCCCTACCGTGGTTGTGGACGGCAAGATAGCCCAGTGTTGCCTGAGGCCCAAACCTGATAAGAAGGCCCTCCTGGCCGCAGGGATTGGAAGACCTCTGTAATAAAGAGGTGCAAAGGGGAGGAAGTCCAATTCCTCTCCTTATTCCTGCATGTAAAAGGAGGTTAAATGTCGGTAGCAAGACAAAAAATCCTTGTGGTCGTTTGCTTAGCCACTATCTTCTGCCTCTCCAAAGAGGTATTGGCTCAAGCACCTATAAACTTTGACACGGCTGTAACACCCTTCTTTTCAGGCAGCGTGTTCCAGTCCCGAGGGGTATTTATCCACAAGTCAGATGATGATAATAATGTCCTAGACAGAAGGCTAACGGTAAAACAGGTCCCTATAGTCTTTGGCTATGCTCCTACACGCGATATTGCAATGGCTATTTCAGTCCCCTGGATAGAAAAATCTCAGAGGAGAAATCTATCCGAGAGGCGAGTAACATTAGATGTAGCGGGACTGGGTGACACGGCCCTTTTAGGTAGATGGACCTTCAAGAAGTGGCTCGGCCATTGGAAGAGGACAGACCTTGCAGTTATCGGCGGTGTGGAACTACCCACCGGAGACACCAATAGGAGGGATGAAGGCGTCAGGCTTCCGCCAGACCTTCAGTTGGGTTCAGGCTCTTTTGACCCCTTCCTTCGCATGGCCTTCAGCCGTATTGTGAAGCGCAAAAGCATCTTTGCCGAGCTTCAATACAAGGTAAATACACCAGGGGCATTAGATTTTAAGTTTGGCGATGTCCTAGAGTATGATTTGGCCGTTGCCTATCGCTTCTTCCCCGCTGAGAAGTACCCCAATCCAGAGGTCTTTGGAATATTAGAGCTAAACGGTTTATGGGAGCAACAGGCCAGGCAGAGGGGAAGGGACGTGGCCAATACAGGAAACCATACTGTCTTCCTTTCCCCTGGCATCCAGGTCATTCCCTTAAAGAATCTGCTCCTGGAGGCTTCGGTGCAGATACCGATATATCAGGATTTGAGAGGAAAACAGTTAGGATTTGATGTAGGAGACCTTGGGGATTCTAACATCGTCTTTGGGTTTAGGTTCTTGTATTAAGTTACACCATGGAACTTACAGAAACAGGAGGTATTTGGACATGAAGTCTACAATAAGTCTTCTATCTGTAATTATCTCTTTACTCTTATTCCCACAATTCTCCCTCCTTGCTCAAGTAGAGAGGGTAGAATTAGCCGTTAGTGGCATGGTTTGTAATCTCTGCGCCTATGGCGTTCAAAAAGGCCTAAAACGCCAAAAGGGTGTTGAGAACCTGATAAACAAACAGGAGGAACAACTTATAATAGTCACGGCTAAAAGGGGAGAATCTCTGGACGTTCGCAAACTAGTACAAATAGTGCAGGATAGTGAGTTGGGTGTAAGAGAGCTTAAGGTGGTAGTTAGTGGTCGGCTCGAGGATTGGGAGGGGAATCTAGCCCTAAAGGAGGACCTGAATGAGATATTCCTTTTAGAGGGATTAAAAGGTCTTGAGGAAATAAAGGGTAAAGAAGTAAAGTTGATAGGAAGGGTTCATGCCCTGCAGGGAAAAACCCCTACCCATCTTGTAGTAGAAAGCTTTGAGCTTATAAGTGCCAAGTAAATCTTCAGAAAAAATATTTTGATAAGCCCACAGTAATAGGTTCAATCCCTTTTGAAGGGGTTTGTACTCCTCTCTGCCTCCTTCCAATCCAGGACGCCATCATCATCGCTATCACCATCGCCACAAGAAAAATGGGCTGGCTTGTGCATCCACTGCTCAAAGAGCCCTTTCTGGTCCTGGGAGTGGGGATGGCCCACAAAGCCGCTCTCCCCTGGGGGCAAGATGTTTACCATCTTGAACCTGGGTGCGCCCAGCTCCACCATCTGCTCGTATGTCCCATGGCTGTCTATCTCCTTTGGAAGGCCTTGAAGGTCTTCAAGGCCTATCTTCTCTTTCCTTTCCAAGACGGACAATATCTTCCTCACCCTGTGGTCTCCCACCCAGGGGAGGTTATCGCCATTATCCCAGGTCTTGGCAGGCTTATTGTTCCAATTGGCCATGTAACCCTCAGGGGGATTTATTACATGGGGAAGCCAATCCATAGGGACAAAGCCCCTCCACTCCTCAAGCCCTGTTCCTGAGAGGGGAAGCCTGGGGTCTGAACCAGGGGCCAGCAGCCTGTACTTGCCCAGGTGCCAGTAACCTATCTGGCCCTCTACCCCTGCGTAAAAGAGATTAAAGCTTAGGGGAATCAGCTCTATGGCACGGTAAAAATCCTCCATGTATTTTGCCCTGTTTATCTGGAGAAAGGCCTCTATGGCCTTTAGCTCCTCCAGCCAGAAGGTTCTCTTGTGGCTGTAGGCCCTACCTCCCTCCATACGAAAGATAGGGCCGTGAAGGCTCCTATAAAATCGCTCCCTAACAGGACTACTGCCTTTTACGTGAAAGACCTCCTCCCTGGTCTCTAGCCTGAGCCACTGGCCCAGGTAGCGATATTCCAGAGGGTTTTCGGGGTTCAGTTCCTCTACGAACACGTCCACATTATCAGAACAGCCACTGGTCAGGGTCCAGGCCACATACTTGTTATAACCTATGAGGACAGCCGGCACCCCTGGAAAGGTCATCCCTGCTACGTCGAATCCACCACCGTGGAGGTCCACCTCGTAGCCTGGCTGTGGACCCTCTAGGCCCATCTGAGGACATCCAAGAAGAAGGGCCCTGCCGCTGGCTGACCTCTTTGGAGAGACCACCACTGCATAGCTTCCCAACTTCTTGGGAAGGCCAGAAATACCTTTCGTAGGGCAGACCTTTAGGTCTGCGTCTTCCGTGTAGGCAGGGCTAAAGCCCTGCCCTACATAACTGGTATCCTTCCTCCCTGAACCCCATTTTAAGGATACCGTCACAGGAGCACTAGGGTCATTGAGGGGATACTTTCTTTCAAATCCCTCCCTGCCCAGCTTATTTAGTTCCTCCAGGTTCCCCAGTTCCCCACCGCCAAACTCCCCGAACCTCCTGCCAGAAGAGACCATCACTGCCAGAGAGTCTGTAATAGACCAGGGTTCTGGCCTTGTGCCCCCTGGGTATAGTTCCCAGTCTGTTCCAAAGGGATTATTCTCTTTGTTTTCATTAAGCTCTTCTATCCAGCGGTTTATCCCACTAACATAGGCCCCTAAAAGGGCCTTGGCCTCCCCTCCCAGGGATTTATACTGATGCAGGATTTCTTCCTCTGTGTAGGTCTCCCTCCTGGTAGCCATATCTGAAGGGAGTAGGTCAGGGCCGAGAACCTCTGCCAGCCTCCCCCTGGCCTCCCTACGGCCCATCTCCAGTTGGGCAAGCCTGTCTTGCGCCACCACATACCCAAAGGCCTCAAAGAGGGATTGAGAACTCTTGGCCCAGATATGGGGTACGCCATATTCATCCCTGAATATCAGTACCTCTTCCCCACCTGCCTTCAACCTTGACCAACCATCCTGAGAAAAAGCAGGTGTTGCAATGAAAGAAATTATTAGGAGTAGCAACAAAGATGTCATAACTAAGTGAACTCTTTGTAGGGTGCGTCTTGACGCACCATCTATCATTCGTTTCCTACGTCTTCATCTATTGTAATTTCACCCCTGGCACCCCAATTATTGTCATAGATGCCACTTTTAACAAAGCTGTGAAAGGTGGAGAATTCCCAGTCCTTTGGCGCCGTCACATAGCCATGTTTTACCGGGTTATAGTGGATATAATCGCAATGCCTCTCAAAATCTCTTTCATCTCTAATCAAATGCTCCCAAAACCGCCTCTGCCAAACCACTTTTTCACCCCTCTTTTTGTGGGATTCATTAATTGCCCTTATTTCATTTTTGAACTTCTTGTACCTTATGGTAAACCTACGTTTTATCAGTTGCCATCGTATTGAGAAATTATTATCGTCTCGGGGTAGTGTCCATATACAATGGACGTGGTCTGGTAAAAGGACCCATGCGTCAATAATAAATGGGTATTCTTTGCAAACTTCTTTAATAGATATTTTCAGATTTTCCCGATTCTCTCCTGTACACAATATCTTATTCCGATTATATGTCACCACCGTAAAGAAGTAAGTGCCACCCTCAATATATGCACGACGGTAATTTGGCATTTCTAAAGGTGGTGCGTCGAGACGCACCCTACATCAATATCCTGGCATTGCTTAAGACTGCAGTGGCTACGCCCACTCAAAGAGCTTCACATAGATTGACTTTCGCCCATGTGTACGAAGACTTCTCCCACCATCACTTACTTCGCTCTGATAGAAGCTAACGCCCGACAGAGTCAGCCAGTCCAAATTCTCTTTGATGTGAACTTTTCCCTTGGACGGGTCATAGAAAACTCTGGCGTGCCATACACCGCCGCCGCTCATTCCACCAAGAGAAGATGGAACACAACCAGGATGGGGCGACCGAAAATCAAAGTCAAAATAGTCGTAGCCATCTCTTTCGAAGTAATTTTTGTCAGCCGTGAGATAAACTCGCCCTGCAAGGTGTTGCTGATGTGCGTTGATATCACTCAGTTCTTCTGGAAAACCAACAACGTACCAAAGGCCTGTTTCTGGAACAGAAATCTCTTTGCGAATCAAATCAGCGTAATAATTAAGATCAAAAAAGTACTTCATAGCTTTGATTGTGTCTAGTTTTGGGCCGTTGATGTATATAAGACCCATGTCAGGCCCACTTGATTCCGATTCCCCCTTTGGTGCACCCGTGAACTTCAAACACCATTTTTC
>JAUQZZ010000196.1 GCA_030586765.1 Candidatus Brocadiales bacterium
GTCCTCTGCTAATCTAAGGCCCAGGTGAGGGCTGACAAGGGTTTCGTGAGGACAGTCCACCCAAGGTGGAAGGCTGTCCGTATTAGGAGATAGTTCTATCTACATCGCCCTGGCCGTATGGCTCATAGCCATCATCTTCCTGAGTTTCGGCATAAAGGCCCTGTGGTCCAGGTTTGTTAAGGGCAAGGGCCTTAAACTCTTCCTCTATCCAGGCACCATAGTCCATGAACTCTCCCACGCCTTTCTCTGCCTCATCACAGGGGCTACCATCACAGAGTTCAACCTCTTGAGGCTGGAGGACGTGGAGATAAAGTACGACAGGCCCAAGGTACCCGTTTTTGGCGACTTCCTCATAGTCTTTGCCCCTATTGTGGCTTGTGCCATGATTCTGGTCCTTATCTCAGCCCTTATGGGCGACCCTGTAAATGTGAAGACCTCCCTGCCCAAGGACATAGAGTTTACGGCCAAGGGGTTCTTCCAGTTTTCTAAAGACCTCATAGATGCCATAAAGGTGACCCTCTTTGGCCTCTGGAAGGAGGCTGATGTCCGTGACGGCCGCTGGATAGGTTTTATAATAGCCACCATTATCTTTACCGTTTCTATGGCCCCACAGAAGGGGGACTTGAAGTATCTCGTGCCTGGAATCATCATCATCGCCGCTATACCCTTCTTCCTGGGGAAATTTGGCATAGTGGTGAGCCTATGGGCCACTAAGAGGCTGGAGCACTTCTGGGTTATTGTGAATCTGGCGGGCTGTATGCTCCTCTGTATCCTTTTCCTTTCCTCTATCTCCATAGGCATATATCAGGTAGTAAGACTCACCCTCAGTAAGAAAAGGCCAGGGGAGTAGCCTGCCCGTGGAGGGCCTTTTCTATACCAGCTTTTCCACCACCTTCGGGATGGTTAACATGGCCTGGGGTCCAAAGGGGCTGATAATGATAACCTTCCCAGGCCCCTCCCAAAAGACCTTCACTAAGGGCTTAGAGAAAAGATTAGGTGGCTCTATCCTCAAAGACGACAACTCTTATAAAGATATTAAAAAAGCACTTAAGAGGTACTTTGAGGGTGAGAGGGTGTTGTTTAAGGACGTCCCGTTAGACCTATCCGCCTCAGGTGGAGCCTTTGAGCAGGAGGTCTGGCAGAAGATACGGGAGATACCTTACGGCAGGGTACGCTCCTACGGCTGGCTGGCCAGAGGAATAGGCCGCCCCAGGGCAGCCAGGGCAGTGGGCAGGGCCTGCGGCAGAAACCCCCTGCCTCCTATCATCCCCTGCCACCGGGTGGTAGGCGCCAGGGGTGAACTGGTAGGGTACTCAGGTCAGGGCGGGCTTAAGATAAAGAGGAGACTCCTGGAACTAGAAGCGGTCTTTATTTGTAGGGACAGCCTTTAGGCTGTCCGCTTGTTTTAATGGGTGAGTTGTAGCGTCCGATCACCGTATCGGACGACCCTGCGGCACCCTGTCAGGGGCAAGGGCAACAATTATGTCGCGCCTGAGGCAGACCCGCAAATTTGTATCGACTTGACATAAAAAGTTAAATATAATCCTCCCTTGTGAGCTGTAGAGTAGAAAGGGATGTGGCAAAAGAGATGCGGCGTGTCCACTAAACTTTATGTACTTTTGGCACTGCTAGTCCAGGCAATCTGGATTCTAGAGGTTACGCCCTGCGCCTGGTGTGAATATGAGGTAATAGAGGTTAAGGATGGCGGCACCATCAGCGGCAGTGTAAGGTTCCTTGGAGATATACCAGAGCCAGAGATGCTTGTGGTGGATAAGGACCTTCACACATGCGGGATGGAGACCAGACCCTCTAAAAAACTTATTATTGATGAGAATACCAGGGGTATAAAGAACGCCGTAGTGTATATCGAGAATATAACCAGGGGTAAGAAATTCGGCGAGAAGTGGCACTACGTTATGGACCAGATGGCTTGCGAATTTATACCCCACGTGCAGGTTATCCCCGTCAATAGTACCCTGGAGATAAGAAACAGCGACCCTATAGCACATAACGTCCATGCTTATTCCTTAAAGAACACCACCTTTAATGAAAGTATCCCAAGCCGTGGCATACCCCTTTACAAGAGTTTCGAGCTACAAGAGATGATAAAGGTGGGGTGTGACAGGCACAATTGGATGAGGGCATGGGTCGTGGTGATGGAAAACCCATACTACGACCTCACGTGGTTCGATGGGACATTCAAGATTACTGACGTGCCGCCAGGGGACTATAAGATTTCTGTATGGCATGAGGCCTTTGATGAGGAGGTACTGGCTGCCCAGGCACAAGAAGTGAGGTTGATGCCCAATCAGGAGGTGCGCCTGGACTTCAAACTATCCCTTGATTGATTATTTCGGGATGGGGCGCAAGTTATACCGAAGGCTACATCGGGGGTGATTGCAGTAGGGACAGGTCTTTAAATCGTGCCTTAGGCAGACCCGCCAATTTGTTGGGCGGGCCTGTCCACAAGCTTTTCACCCTCCCCTGACCCCTCCCATCAAGGGAGGGGGGAAGGGATAGAAAATCAAGGGAGAGGGAAAAGCATGCCCTGAGCCCTTGCAAAGGGGAAGCAATTCCTGTAAAGGGAAGGGTAATAAAAAGACGATTTTTCAATGTTATGAGAGCTTTGCAAAAACTCCAAAGTGCCATGTGTCATTCTGACCCTGAACGAAGTGAAGGGGAAGAATCTCATGGGGGTGGCGAGATCCTTCGTTGCCTTCGGCACCTCAGGATGACATTTGGGTATCCTCTAATCCTGGTCC
>JAUQZZ010000197.1 GCA_030586765.1 Candidatus Brocadiales bacterium
ACTGTATCTCAAGACTGGAGAGGAACGTCTTCAGGGTCCTAGATTGCAAGGAGGAACGCTGTCGTGAAGTCTCCCACAGGATGCCTTCCATAGAACATCACCTCTGCAGGGAGTGCAACGAGCATTTCACAAGGGTTGTGCAGGCCCTTAGGTCTGTAGATATAACGTATGATTTGGACCGTTTTCTGGTGAGAGGTCTGGACTACTACACCAAGACCGTATATGAGATTATCCATCCCTCCCTGGGGGCAAGGAGTGCCATCTGTGCAGGGGGCCGCTACGATAACCTCATATCAGAGATAGGCGGCCCGCCTACAGGGGCCGTGGGCTTTGCCATGGGCATGGAGAGCAGTCTTCTGGCCCTGGAGAACATCCTGAAGGGAAAAGCCTCTAAAGATGAAGGTCCATATACCTCTTCTGTTTATCTGATAGCCATCGGCGAGGATGCCCGCAGGGAGTGCTTCAAGATGGCCAGCAGGCTCCGCGGCCAGGGGCTTTCCTGCGACCTGGACTACGAGGACCGTAGTCCCAAGGCCCAGATGCGCACGGCCAATAAGCTGGGGGCAAAGAAGGTCATAGTAATAGGGCCTGATGAATTGAAGGATGGCATGGTGAGGATTAAGGACATGGAGACAGGGGAGGAAAAACTCCTGAGTGAACAAGCGGCCCTTTCCCTTTTAAAGAAAGTGTAGCGTGTGAGTCATGCCTTAGGCAGATTCACCAATCTTTTTGGCGGACTTGTCTCACACGGATAGATGTAGCGTCGGAGCTTGCTCCGACGTTTGCTGGGAGGACGTACGAGCAAGCGTTGGGTCTCCATACCCGATGATTTTTCCTTGCGTCTGATACGGTGATCAGACGCTACACTAAAAGCGTAGCGCAGGACTTTAGTCCTGCCCCTAAATGTAGGGAGGGGGCTTGTCCCCCTCCGCCTCCTCGGAGGGCCATAAAGGTTCGCCAAAAAGATAGGCGAATCCGCCTCTGGCGTGACCCTCCCTACGAAACTACTGGGATGCCATTAAAGGATAAAAATACCTGCAATGCTAAAACGTACCCACACCTGTGGCGAACTCTCTAAGAAGGATATAGACCAGGAGGCCATCCTCTGCGGCTGGGTGGACAGCCGCCGCGACCACGGGGGACTGGTCTTTATAGACCTAAGAGACCGCTACGGTATCACCCAGGTGGTCTTTAACCCCCAACATGGAGAGGAACTCCACCGCAAGGCCAGGGACCTGAGGGTGGAATATGTGGTGGCTGTTAAGGGGAAGGTCAGCCCGCGGCCCCCAGGCACAATCAACCCAAAGCTCCCCACGGGTGAGATAGAGCTATATGCCACAGACCTAGAGATACTCAATAAGGCAGATTCCCTACCCTTTGAGCTGGAGGAAAGGGCTGGTGTCTCTCAGGAACTGAGGTTCAGGTACAGGTATCTCGACATGAGGCGGCCTCAGGTCAAGCGCTACTTCCTCTTCCGCCACAGGCTCTGCCAGCTCATAAGACAGTATCTAGACAAGCAGAGTTTTCTAGAGATAGAGACCCCTTTCCTTACCAAGAGCACCCCTGAGGGGGCCAGGGATTATCTAGTACCCAGCCGCTTGAACCCAGGCTCCTTCTATGCCCTGCCCCAATCCCCTCAGCTCTTTAAACAGATTCTCATGGTGGCAGGCCTTGACAGATACTTCCAGATAGTCCGTTGCTTCAGGGACGAAGACCTCAGGGCCCAGCGCCAGCCAGAGTTCACCCAACTGGATATGGAGATGTCCTTCGTGGAGGAGGCAGACGTGATAGCCATCATAGAGGGTCTTATGGCCGAGGTCTTTGATAAGCTCATGGGTAAAAAGATTACTATCCCCTTCCCCAGGCTCTCTTACCAGCGCTCTATGGAACTCTACGGCTCAGACGCCCCGGACCTTCGCTATGGTCTCACCATAAAAGAAATCACCGATATAGCAAAGGATTCGGAGTTCAGGGCCTTTAGAGATGTAGTAGAGAGAGGAGGGCTTGTCAGGGGCATTAATGCCCAGGGCTGCAGGGATTTCTCCAGGAGAGAGTTAGACGAACTCACAGGCTTCGTGGGCCAACTAGGGGCAAAGGGCCTGGCCTGGTTCAAGGTGGAGGATGGGGGCCTATCCTCTCCCATCTCTAAATTCTTCCCTCAGCAACTTCAAGTAACTATCAAGGACCGCATGGAGGCAAGGCCCGGAGACCTCCTCCTCTTCATTGCAGACAGGGAAAAGGTGGTCTCCCAGTGTCTCTCACAGCTCAGGGCAAACCTGGCCAGGCGGCTGGGGCTACTTAAAGAAGAACAGTATTCCTTTACCTGGATAATAGACTTCCCACTCCTGGAATTTGATGAGACCCTGGGACGCTACACCTCCATCCACCACCCATTCACCTCCCCAAGGCCAGAGGATATGCCTTTCCTGGAGGAAAGACCCACAGAGGTAAAGGCCAGGGCCTACGACCTGGTCCTTAACGGCATAGAACTAGGCGGCGGTAGCATAAGAATCCATGACCCTGAGGTCCAGAAGAGGGTCTTCCGCCTCTTAAATATTGACGACGCCTCTGCCAGGGAGAGGTTCGGCTTCTTACTAGAGGCCCTGAAATACGGTGCACCTCCCCATGGAGGTATTGCCCTGGGACTCGATAGGGTTACGGCCATGCTTTTGGGTCTGGATGATATAAGAGAGGTCATAGCCTTCCCCAAGACCCAGAAG
>JAUQZZ010000198.1 GCA_030586765.1 Candidatus Brocadiales bacterium
CTTTGATATTATCCTCTGCGGCAAGGAGGCCATAGACGACAGGCAGGGCGCCGTGGGCATAGAACTGGCAGAACACCTGAACCTTCCCCATGTGGCGGTTATAACCAGGTTAGATATAGACCCTGCGAGCAAGAGGGCTACTGCCCAGAGACAGATAGAAGGGGGTAAGGAGGTAGTGGAGTGCACCCTGCCAGCGGTCTTCACCTGCCATAAGGGGTTAAATGAGCCCCGCTACCCCTCCCTGCCAGGGATTATGAAGGCTGGGAAAAAGCCCTATCAGGAGGTGCGGGGATTGACCAGGCCAGAGCCAAGACTCTCCTTAAAGGGGATAGAGTCCCTGCCCCCAAGGAAGCCAGGGAGAAAACTGGAGGGAGAGACGGCACAGGTTACAGAAGAGCTTATCCGATTGTTACGGGAAGAGGCAAAGGTAATTTAAGACCTATGCAAAGATAGTAAGATGCATAACGACCCTTAGTAAGGTGCGTCAAGACGCACCCTACACAGCTGCTAAAATTTTTAGTAAATATTGCGAAATTTCATCGCATAAAAAGCTAAATATCGTCTTTTATGTGCCTGTGTAAAAGGGGATAATTCTGTTTGAGGCCTCTGAAAAAGGCAGCGGAGGGCCATAATCCGCCTAAGGCGGACCCTACAAGAACTGTATCTCGTAGGGAGGGGGTTTATCCCCCTCCGTAAAATGGATAGGCGGCTTCCCAGGGCCGCATCGAGCGGGGCTAGTCGTGCCTTAGGCAGATTCGCCTCCGGCGAAAAAGCCCCACCTGGTTGGATAACTTTTACAGAGGTTTCTGTTTAATCTTTGAGAAGATTTAAGATGACAAGGGATATATTGGTCTTTGCTGAGCATAGAGGGGGCCAGTTGAGGAAGGCCACCCTGGAGGTCTTGGGCGAGGCCCAGCGCCTGGCCCAGGCCAGCGGTCTGGGCCTAAAGGTCATCCTGATGGGCCACCAAGTGGAGGGGCTGGCAAGGGAGTTGGGTTCTTACGGTGCAAAAGAGGTACTCCTTGCCGATGCAGAGATTCTTGAGGGATATAATAGCCAGGTCTATGCCCATATCCTCTTCGAGATGATAGCGCCTATAAAGCCTGTTGTGGTCCTCCTCCCTGCCACCTCTATGGGTAGAGATTTAGGTCCGAGGATGGCCGCCAGGCTAAAGGGTGCCTATATCTCTGAGTGTATAGGCCTGAAGATAGGAGAGGACTGCCTCCTTGAGGCCCGGCGCCTTGTATATGGGGGCAGGTTTATAGCTATGGTAAAGAGTCACCATCCCCATTTCCAGGTAGCCACCTTAAGGCCCAACACCTTCAGCCCTGCCAGAGAGGACCGTACCGTAAAGGCCAGGATAGAAAAGATAAATGCAGTCCACCTGAAGCAACCTCCCAGCCTCCACACCTTTCTGAAGGAGGTCCTTTATGAAAAGGAATACAGGACGGATATAGCGGAGGCAAGGGTGATAGTCTCTGGGGGGAGGGGCCTTAAGGGTGCAGAGAACTTCAAGATATTGGAGGAGCTTGCCCAGGCATTAGGAGGTGCGGTGGGGGCCTCCAGGGCGGCAGTGGATGCAGGCTGGCGCTCTGCCGATGCTCAGGTGGGGCTCACAGGCAAGACCGTAAGCCCAGAACTCTACATTGCCTGTGGCATCTCAGGCACACCCCAACACCTGGCTGGCATGGCCTCTTCCAAGTATATAGTAGCCATAAACAAGGACCCCAACGCCCCCATCTTCAATATCGCTGACTACGGTGTGGTAGGAGACCTCTTTCAGGTGGTGCCTGCTTTAATTGAAAGGTTAAAGTAGCAGGGTGCATCTGGACGCACCCTACAGGCTGCACTACTACCTCCCCCTTGCCCTATAAAGCTCGTCTAATAATTTGCGGGCCTTTTCTAGGTCAGGTCTAATCTGCACCGCCTGCTCGAGATGCCTTACTGCCAGGTCATGCAGACCCTGCTTGTTGTACGCTACGCCGAGGTTACAGTATGCATCTGCAAAATCAGGTCTTAGCCTTACGGCCTCCTCGAACTGCTTTATTGCCAGGTCGTACAGGCCCTTTTCGCCGTACGCGCAGCCAAGGTTATTGTGGGCCTCTGCATAGTCAGGATTGAGCCTTACTGCTTCTACAAACTGTTTTATTGCCTGGTCGTACAGGTTCCTCTCGAAGTACGCCCAGCCGAGGTTATTGTGGGCCTCTGCATAACCAGGTCTTAGTTTTGTGGCCTCCTCGAACTGCTTTATCGCCAGGTCGTAGAGGCCCTTCTTGTAATACGCTACGCCTAGGTTATAGTGGGCCTCTGCACAAACAGGCTTAAGCCTTATGGCCTCATCGTACTGCCTTGTCGCCAGGTCGTCCAGTCCCTTCTTGCCGTATACCCAGCCGAGGTTATTGTACGCCTCTGCATAGTCAGGTTTTAGCCTTATGGCCTCCTCAAACTCCCTTATTGCCTGGTCATACAGGCCCTCCTTGCCGTACGCTACACCTAGGCCATAGTGGGCCCTTGCCTTCATAGGAGACTTCTTTACTGTATCCTCCCAGAGGGTAATCTCATCCTTCCAGACCTTGTTGTGCTCATAGGTACCCACAGAGTAGCCCAAAAGAATTATACTAAAAGCCAATATCTCCGCCACCAAGGCACCTCTTGTCCCCAATCCCCCCCTGCCCCATAGATACCCA
>JAUQZZ010000027.1 GCA_030586765.1 Candidatus Brocadiales bacterium
GAAACTGGGTGTAGGACACCTTGTACTAACAGGTGTGTTAACCAATATCTGTATCCTTTACACCGCTGTCGATGCCTACATGAGGGGTTACGAGGTTACCGTACCCGAGGACTGCGTGGCTGCCCTAAGGGCTGAAGATCAAAGGTTTGCCCTGAGGCAGATAAAAGAGGTACTGAAGCCCTGCCGTTCTTTCTTCTAAAGGACTGCCTATTTCTTCCCAAATGAGTAAGCCGCAGGTAGCGCCTGTGGTCCGCCTGGGGCAGATTCGTCCGCCAGAGGCGGAAGTGCGGCTACTTTCTAGGGTCTCTCCAGAAAAGAAAAGGCCCACTTCCCAGAAGAAATGGGTAGTGGGCCTTTTTTGAGTAAAATGCGGCACCAACCGCCTTATATATTTAAAGGCAGGGGGTCTTACTTTTTACCGAAGTTTCTTACAATCTGTAGAAGCCTCGCAAGCATCTCATCAGTCTGCTTACCCCTGTAGCTAGGCATCTTATCCTTTCCTGCCTTTATTGTCTCGAGAAGCTGTGCATCCGTCTTGGACTGTTGGAACTTGGGGTCCGTGAAGTCGGGGACGCCCGCTTGTTTGCCAAAGCTGGTTCCCTTCCCACCATTACCATGACAGTAGGCGCAGGTCTCTTGAGGGACAAAGGACCCCTGAACCGAACCACTTCCAAAGATGAAGTACGGACTCTTCTCGGGGTCGCCTCCCATAACGTCTGCATCGGCCATAGCAGTAGCGGTACAGAGCATGAGGCAGGTTATTAAGGGGACAATAAATAAAAGGAATTTCTTCATATCTTAAACCCTCCTCTCGAAGCAAGAAAGTTCTTGGTTCTAGTTAAAAGAGATGGTGATTAAGGGGCAATACCTGCCTCAGTCTGGTATATCTGGTGACAGCTCCTGCAGGAAAGAAACAGAAATCTGAAGTTGTGACCTACGTCTTCTATGAGACCTACCTTATCTCCTTTGGCCCTCTCAACTATCCTGCCAGCATGTGTGGCAGTCAGCTTGCTGATGTTAGAGGTATTAGTGTCGAGATTAAATTTGCTTTGTCTTACACTTTCATTGGCTACCATAACCTCAGCGGCCTTCAGGATAGTCTGGTAGTCGGCATCTGAAAGCTGGTCAGGCATAAACCCCTTCAACTGGTTAATCTTTTGAAATTCCTTGGCAGAGGCAGCACAAAGCTCTTTCACTGAAGCATACTCTGCGCCATAGCTATTTACTGATAAGGCGCAAGTAAAGAGTAGGAAAGAACCTGCCATAAGCAATCTTCTAATCAGCATTTATCCTCCTCCTTTTGGCTAAAAACCCTCCCCTTTTATCTTTATGACTCTCAAGGATGCAGCCTAATTGGGCTAGATCCCTTCACCTCCCTTCTGTAAAGACATCGGCATTCGAGTGAGTGAAAATTTGCTCAGACACTTTATCATTCAGAGACAGCATAGTCAAGGAAAAAAACTTACCTTTGAGGCCCTAATCTCCCTTTTCCCCTTCGTGTGAGGCCTCTCCAGGGTAAAGGTCGGCATATATCTGTATTCCTAAGTGGCTATGACAGTCCTTACAGCTATTGCGAAGTCTCCCGAAGGAGTACTGTATGTCCTCATATGCACCCTCATACCTCTCAGTGGCTGACTTTACAATCTCATCCGCACGCTTCTTCATTTCTTTTATGAGATTGAGATAGGTCTTATCATCTGGCGGTGTATATTTCTGGAGCACTATATCAGACAGCTTGGATATGTTCTCTCCACTCTTAAGTAAGGTATCCCAATCGCTTTCGCTCAAGACGTAGTAACCCATCCTTTCTTGAGATGCCTTGTACCACTTATCTACCTTCTTCATCAGTTCCTTAAGTTCCTTTTTCTTTGGGTCTTCTTCCTTCTTATCACCGTAGGCACTGCCAGAAAAGAGAAAAAAAGATAAAACTAAGAGGTTAAGTAAGCGCTTACCCCTGTGCATAAGGCCTGTGAACATGACTGACTTATCCCCTCCTGTTTCTATTAATTCCTGCCACACGGAATGTTGTCTTTCCCCAAAAACGGATAAATATATAGCGAAAATGGCGTTCAAATCAATAAGAAAACTCCTCTGGTTAATATTCTCATACCTTGAAAAAAGCACCTTGGAGACTATAATGATGGTTATTTATAGGTATGCATCCAAACCTGAAAAACACATGAAGTGGTCCGAAACGCTTATTCCTACACTAAAAGAAGACCCGTCTGAGGCCGAGGTCTCCAGCCACAAGCTAATGGTAAGGGCAGGGATGATAAGGAAGCTCCTCTCAGGGGCCTATTCTTATCTCCCCCTGGGGACACGGGTGTTGAACAAAGTCATGGCCATTGTTAGAGAGGAGATGAATCGTGCAGGGGCTGTAGAGGTGTATCTACCTGTCCTTCAGCCTGTGGAACTCCTAGAAGAAAGCGGTCGTGTGGACGTCTTTGGACAGGATCTCATCCGCTTCCAGGACCGTCATGGCAGGCTTATGGCCCTGGGCCCTACCCACGAGGAGGTAATCACTTATCTAGTCCGTAATGAGATAAACTCCTATAAACAGCTTCCTATAACCTTCTACCAAATCCAGGTCAAGTTTAGAGACGAGGCCCGCCCGCGCTTCGGGGTCCTTAGGAGTAAGGAGTTTCTCATGAAGGATGCCTACAGTTTTGATGTGGACGAGGAAGGTCTTAGCAGGAGCTATGAGAAGATGTATCATGCCTACTGCAGGATCTTTCAGCGCTGCGGATTGGACTATATTCCTGTGGAGGCTGACACAGGGGTGATGGGAGGGGAGGTATCCCATGAGTTTATGGTACCTTCTGAGATAGGTGAGGATTACCTGGTAAGGTGCAAGGGCTGTAGCTACAGTGTAAATAGGGAGAGGGCTGAGCCTGCGCCCTTGCCCCCGGAAAGGGATGGTCAGTCCGCCTTAGGCGGAGTCCAGGCCGTTTCTACCCCCAAGGTGACTACCATAGCCCAGGTGAGCAGCTTCTTAGGAGTAACGCCCAAGAATATGGTCAAGACCTTGATATATAAGGCGGGTGGAGAGGCCGTAGCTGTCCTCATCAGGGGAGACCACGAGGTGAATGAGGCCAGGCTGGCCAGGGTCTTAGGTCAGGGTGTCAGCCTTGCCGATGCCGAGACTATCTTTAATCTCACAGGGGCACCAGTGGGCTTCACTGGGCCTGTGGGTCTTCCCATAAGGGTCATAGCAGACCAGGCTGTCTCGGTACTGCAGAACTGTGTTACTGGGGCTAATAAGGCGGATACCCATCTAATAAATGTTAACCCTGGAAGAGACTTCCAGATAAATAACGTCTACAATATAAGGTACGTCACCCAGGGGGATAGGTGCCCAAGGTGTGGAGAAGAGCTTATTATCTCCCACGGGATAGAGGTGGGGCATGTTTTTAAGCTGGGTACTAAGTACAGCGAGGCCTTCAATGCAAGGTTTCTCGACCCCCAGGGGAGGCTCAGACCCATTCTTATGGGTTGCTACGGCATAGGGATAAACCGTATTATTGCCGCTTTAATAGAGTGTTCCCACGATGAAGGTGGCATCATCTGGCCACCAAATATTGCCCCCTACAAGGCACTGGTGCTGCCCCTTAATGTGAAAGACAAGACAGCCTTCCAGACTGCCCTAAAGGTACACGATGAATTAGAAGGGGCAGGCATTGATACCCTCCTGGACGATAGGGACCAAAGGCCAGGGGTTAAATTCAAGGATGCAGACCTCATAGGCATCCCTTTCAGGGTGGTCCTGGGAAGGCGATTTGAGGAGGCAGGGGAGGTGGAAGTGCAGTGTCGACAAGGAGGCGAGAAGTCCTTCGTTACCTCTCAGGGAGTGGTGGCTGAGATTAAAAGACTGTTGGAGAAATTTAGAGGCCTGAGCCATGGGTAAACCCCATTTTCCACTACCTGTAAACCTGATTGTGGGGATGTTGTCCCGTTACCAAGACCTCTTCGAAGAGGCCGAAGAGAGACTACAGGGAGAGTTTGGTCCCATAGACCTGAGGAGTGAGGTGCTACCCTTCGACTTCACCGATTATTACGAAGAGGAGATGGGCAAGGATATATTGAGAAAATTTCTCAGTTTCGAGAGGCTCATAGACCCAGGTTCTATAGCCTCTATTAAGCTCCTTACCAACACGATGGAGGAGGACTTCAGGAAGGTAAAGGCATCCGTAGGTCGCCCTCTAAATCTTGACCCTGGTTATATAGGCGGTAGCAAACTGGTGCTGGCTACCACAAAGGATTATTCCCATAGGGTCTATCTTGGTGAGGGTATCCATGCCGAGGTAACCTTGAGGTTTACCAGGGGCAGTTTTGAGCCCATGCCCTGGACATACCCTGATTACAGGACGGAAAACTATCTGAGCTTTTTCTCGCAAGTGCGCAGTTCTTACTTGGAGAAACTTAAAAGACAGCCTATAGGAGCAGTGATGGAAAACAGATCGAGAGGAAACTAATGGAGAAGACCTTAGTAATCTTAAAACCCGATGCCCTTCAGCGCCGCCTCATAGGAAAGATTATCTCCAGGTTTGAGGAAAAGGGGTTACAGATTGTTGCCTTAAAACTTCTAAAGATGACGGAGGAATTGGCTAAACGTAACTACGTCCAGCATGAAGGCAGGGTATTCTACGAACCCCTGATTAGGTTTATGACCTCAGGTCCTGTGGTAGTCTGTGTACTTAAGGGTAAGGAGGCCGTAGAGACCGCCCGCAAGATGGCAGGTTTTACCTTTGGTACCAAGGCAGAACCTGGAACCATCCGTGGGGATTATGCCCTCTCAGACCGTTTCAATCTGATACATGTCTCCGATTCCATTGAAGCGGCACAGAAAGAGATATCTATCTTTTTTAAAGAGAAGGAGTTGCTGGAATACGAGGCAGTGGACTACCCCTGGGTCTATGACGTTTCCCAGGGTGTGGTTGTGTAGGAGGGGTGCAAGATTTTTGTGACAGTGGAGTAAGAATCCTGCACTTTGTAGGGTATAATTAATATAGGAAGGTTGTTGTTTCTAGGGCACTTAGCTCAACAGGGCGTATTGGTACGGAAATTGTTAGTATGGATAAATACCATGATGCGCGGTATCTCAGAAATTAAGAAGTTACTACCAAGTCTGTGTTCCCTGGCTAACCTGGGATGCGGTTTTGGGGTGGCTATAGCAGTGGTCAATGGCAGGTTTGAAGCTGCACCTTGGCTTATCATCCTTGCCATGATCTTTGATGCCTACGATGGCAGATTGGCCCGTCTCCTTAACTCCACGAGCAGGCTGGGTGGTGAGCTGGATTCCTTCTGTGATGTGACAACCTTTGGGATGGCCCCAGCCTTATTGGTGGGCGGTCTACTAAGTGCTGGGGGGGAACCTCTATTAGGATGGGCTATTGGGTTTCTATACATCACGGCTGCCGTCTACAGGCTGGCGCGGTTTAACGTCATGCAAGAAGAGGAGGATGCCACTCACGATTACTTTGCAGGCCTGCCCAGTACCGGGGCTGGGGGCATGATAGCTGCCCTGGTGATTTTAGACCAACACCTGGCTGCCAATTATGGGTCAAGGGTAGTAATGGATTTGCTCCCTGCTGTCGCAGTAGCCCTAGCCCTCTTGATGGTTACCAGGTGGAGGTTCGGGAATAGTGTGGACTTTGTGACAGATAGGATGAGCTCTCCTTTCTGCTTATTCTTTATCTTGATAGGCTTGGCGCTCTTTATCCTGATACCCAAGATAATGCCGACGGTCCTCTTTGGAGGCTATATCCTCCTTGCCCTGCTAGGAGTCCTGCTAGAGAGACTGCACTTAAAAAAGGCGACCCACAAGCTTTAAGTAGCCACCTTCCTGAAGTGTTCGTAAAGACGCCTTACATATTCTAGCGTATCTATATTATCCACATTTTTGTCTTCCCTTATGCGCTTTATCCTGGGGAACCTCAGGGCATAACCACAGTCGTGGCGCTGACTCTTTTGTATCCCCTGAAAGGCCACCTCAAGGACTATCCTGGGTTCCACCAATCTAATACCACCCAGTCCTTAATAGTGTGCCTGGTGAAGAAGTCTGTTAAGTAATTAATCTCTCCATCTGTTAGGCCTGAGTATGCCTTGCCTATATTTACCAGTCTATCGTCATCCCTCACTGCAAAGATGTAGTCTGAGGGGAGGCCTTTTCTCTTGCCGTGACCATACTCAGCTGCGGTGACCACCACGTCAAGGGTGGCGAAGGCCTTCTTGAGCTTCAGCCAACTCCTTCCCCTCTTTCCCGGAGTGTACTCAGAGAGGATGGAGGTCTTTTTGAGCTTCTTTGTGGTCTGGCTGATAAGTTCGCAAGTAGAACTAAAATTTTTCATCAAATTTTAGAGAAATTATGTTGTACATCTTCAAGCAGGGGCTTGCAGGTATGGTAGAGAGTGGTAGAAAGTCTCAAGATATAGTGGAGACAAAGATTAGGACTGAGATAGACGGCTTGGACCTAGGTGAGCGAAAAAAGGTCTTTGAGTTTTAAAGTTTGATTCTCTTAAGCTAATACGTTTGTGGGGTAGGCCGTACGGCCTACCCCCTTTCGTGAAGTTTCAAGAATTCTTCTCTTGTCAGTCCAGCCTGTCTTATTATTTCTAATAACGTGCCTTTATCTACCTCTTTATGGTCAGGGACGACAACTGCTCTTTTTCCTTTATGTGGGTCATGCTTTACAAGTATAACATGACTACCTCTTTGCCTTGTGGGTGAAAAACCTACCCTTTTAAGGAGTTTAATAACTTCTTTACCTGACAGGACTGGTAACTTTTGCATCTATTGTCTGGGGGTGCGTTACCCTCCTGGTACGCCTCAGGGACCGCCTGCGTCTTGCCCTGGCAGCCTTTGCATCTTTGATCTGGAAGTGCGTTACCAGCATCCCTCCACTCCCTACACCTTCAGGAGGACCCATCTCCTCTATGTAGAGTTCTACTGCCTCCTTTAGGTTCTTTATCGCCTCCTCAATAGTGTACCCCTGGCTCACTACATCCACTTCTGGACAAAGGGCTACATACTGTTTCTCACCCTTTTTAATTATGGCTGTGAGTTCCATTTATACCTCCTCACTGTAGCTTTTTAGTCTAAGAGACTCTTAAATAATATCTTACCTTTGGTGGAAATACTAGCACTTTCTGCAGAGCTACCTGCATTTTATAATCTCTTTTTCTGTGAGGATATAGTCCACTGGTACGTCGTCCTTCCCCATTAGATTGGAGAGGTCTTCCACTATCTGGGAGGAGTGGACGATGGTGACCACTGGGGCACCTGGGGCAAGGAGGCTGTGCCTCTTGAGCCAATCCACCTCCTTATCCCCGTAGCCTTTGCCCTTTCCCAGCCTGTTACCCTTCCTATCCACGGCCACGCTCCCCTGAAGGATAAGCTCAACGGGGGTCTTTAGGGGCCTACCCAGGCGAGCCATGTTTCTTATAGTGGTAGATACCTTTCCTTGATGGGGTTCTATCTCCAGGAAGGCCCTCATGTGAGGGGTGGCAAAGGCCAGGGTCTTTCCTTCTTTAAGTACCAGGTCCCTGGCCTTCTTGAGGACATAGTCAGGGGCAGAGAATACACACCTGGCCCTCTTGAAATCTTCTAGTGTTAAGAGCCTCTCACAGGCCTCTCGGGAGCCAGCAAAGTTCGGTATCCTGCCAAAACATGGCCTGGGGAAGTCGGCAATGTGGGCCTCCTCCAGATAGCTCCAGACCGCCTGCCTTACCGATTCTTTCGTCCTTAATCCCATAAAAGTGTGTAGAACCTTTTGTTCTTCACAGACTGATACCCGTCTTATATGCCTCTCTTACAGGATTTTATCAAAAGGGGAGCCAGTGATAAAGATTCCACCTGAGGCGGGGACTAGAATTTTGTGGAATTGAAGAGGCAGCATAGTATAGAATACCCCTTCCTGCCTACCGCTCTTATTGTTATATGGGGAGCAATGATATGACTAGAAAAATAACCAGGAGGGACTTTTTAAAGGGAGCGGCTACCAGTGCCACCTTTAGATTCGCTCCGCTCACTACAGGCCTTTTTGCCTATCCTGGGCCAGCAGCCCTTGGTTCAGAGAAGGTTCAGGCGGGGAAGGCGTCAAGAAGCACTGTTGTAGTGGTGACGGACCTTAAGGTGGTAGATGGGTCATGGAGGGTCAGCCCTGAAAGGTCTGCACTAATGGTGCAGTCATTACTTTTGAGCCTCACAGGGGCCTCCACAGTGGAAGATAGCTGGTATCGCATCATCCCTGAGCTGAAGCCTACTAGCAGGATAGCAATAAAGGTGAATTGCATAAATACTAGCCTTCCCAGCCACCCCGAGGTAACCTTCGCTATAGCTGCGACCCTCAAAAGGGCAGGTGTGGCAGAAAACAACATCCTTATATGGGACAGGTACGAGGGCAATATCCGTGAGGGCCTTTTCAGGTGCGGCTACCCAATAAATACCTCTAAAAGAGGGATAAGGTGCCTTGCAGTAAACTCTTCGGGTGTGGGATTCGATGAATACACCCAGCTTCAAGTACCATCTGTAAGGAAGAATTTTTCTGTGACAAGAATAGTCTCTCAGATGTGCGATTACATGGTCAATGTCTCTGTCCTCAAGGACCACAGTATCTCTGGGGTGACCCTGAGCCTTAAGAATTTCTACGGTGCCATACCACTAGGGAATGAGTTTGCTCTTGTTGATATTAAGAGGATGCATAAGAACTACGGCAACCCCCAGATTGCCGAACTCTATAACAACCCTGCGATTAGGGACAAAACAAGGTTATCTGTATGTGACGCCCTATTAGGTTGCTACCAGGGTGGTCCCACAGGTAGGCCCCAGTGGGTAAACTATCAACTCCTTGCAAGCCTTGACCCCGTAGCCCTGGACAGTGTAGGGCTAAGGATAATAGAGGAAAAGCGTCTCCAGGCAGGCCTCGCCTCAGTTACCCCCATGGCGGGGTACATTCGTGCCGCAGCAAATCTGGGGCTAGGTACGGAGAACCTTGATGAGATAGATATTAGAAGCTCTATATTGTCATAATGATACGGCGGGTAAGGCAGGTTCGCCTGGGCGAATGTACCTATGACATTATCTTCTAGACCTGCTTGTAACCCAGTTTAAGATGTAGCGTAGGAGTAGTGCCGAAGGCAGATCCGCCTCTGGCGGACTTGCTCCGACGTTTTAAGACTTTGGCATGACCCTGTAATACCCCAGGACAAGGAAAATGAAGAGGAAGCGAGCCAAGCGTTTTAGTATAGAGGCCCTAGATGATATAAAAGATAGGGCCCTAGAGGCCACCGAATATGCCAGGAGCCTAAAGGAGTGCCAGTACGCAGACCTGAGGATAGGCCTCACTGAATATAAGACGGCCAGCTCCGAGAATGGTAATGCAAAGGAGGTGCGAGAGGAGGAAAGTGCCTCTTTAGGGGTCAGGGTCATAGCAGGGGAGATGGCGGCCTGGGGACACTACGGTCAGCCCCTGGGGAAGTTAGACTTTAAAGGTAAGGCCCTTTGGAGGGTCTTACGCCATGGAATAAACAGTGCCTACGAGAGGGCCCAGGCCAATGCTGCAAAGAAGCTCTCCTTAAAAGACCTTGCCCCTGCCCTAGCCCCAGTAAGGCTGGCCCCTGTGCAGGTATGTCAGGACGTGGTCCCGGCGGTCTTTGAGGAAGACCCCAGACAGGTTCCTTTAAAGGAGGTCTTGGCACTGGCCGTTGAGGTCACAAAAGAGATGAAGGCGGTGGCGCCTGAGGTAAAATTTGCCTATGTAGCGGTATTGACTGCCCTTACCAGGGAGCTTTTCTACAGCACAGAAGGAGCGGCCATAGACCAATCCCATGCCCTTACTCAAGGGAATATGTATATAGTGGCCCAAAAGGGTGGGGCTATTCCTGAGACCTTTATAGACTATCTTGGTGCCCAGAGGGGCTGGGAGGTGGTGAAGGGTAAGAATCTATACAATAAGAGCCTACTGGACCTTGCCCTGGAGCGCACAAGGGACACAGTAGAGCTATCTGGGGCTGACTTCCTTACCTCCTCAGAGAAGCCCGTGGTGGTGGTAACAGACCCCCACTTTAACGCCTTGCTGGTACATGAGATTATCGGCCACCCCACAGAGGCTGATAGGGCTATAAAGATGGAGACAGCCTATGCTGGCAGGTCTTGGTTCCTCAGGGGTCTTAATGATAGCGAACTGGGTAAGCAGGTGGCCTCAAATCTCTTATCTGCCTTCTCAGACCCCTCTCTTGAGGGATATGGGCATTATAAGTACGATGCCGAGGGAGTACCTGCCAAGAGGGCCATACTTATTGACAAGGGCGTACTAAGAGGATTTATGAATGGCAGGGAGAGCGCCGTCATCCTGAATCAGGAGCCAAACGGCTCCATGCGGGCCACGGAATGCCACTACGTGCCCTTGGTGAGGATGACCAACACGGTTATTGCCACAGGGGATAGAAATCCTGAGGATATAATAGCAGAGGTGAAGGAGGGCTACTATGTGGTCAATCACCGTATTCCCTCCATAAGCGAGTCCAGGGAGAACTTTAGAATATCCGCCCAGAAGGTTTATAAGATAGAAGATGGTAAGCTGGTGAAGCTCTACAGGGGTGGGGGCATAACATCTGACTCCAGAGCTTTTTTCATGAGTATAGATGCTGTGGGGAAGGACCTAGCCATCTTTCCTATACCTAACTGCGGCAAAGGCCAGCCTATGCAGGTCATGAAGGTAGGAAATGGCGGCCCCACCTTGCGAGGCATGGCCAAACTCACAGGGGAGTACAGGTGATAAAGGTAGAACAACTCAGGGACTGCGCCGAGAAGGGCCTGGCGACGGCAAAGAGGGAAGGGGCAGAGCTTGAGGTCTTTGCCTCCTGGAATGAGCTTATAACTGTAAGGCTCAACTATACCTCCGATATACCCTCTAGCGGTGTGCAGGAGCCCAAGTCCACCCAGTCCTTTGGTGTGGGGGTGCTGGCCTCCTTCAAGGATAAAGGGAAGCTGACCGCAGGCTTTGGTAGCGAGTCCAATGACCTCCGTCCCAGGGCGGTTAAAGAGGCCTTCAGGAGGGCCAGACACTGCAGGTTCTTTGATTCTGATTTTCGCTCCCTTCCCACTCCTGCGGGCATTCCCACTTTAGTAAACTATCATGACCCCTTGGTAATGGAGGCCAGGGATGGGGACATTGTGGAGTTGGGTTGGAAGGCCCTGGAGGGTGCCCTTAAGGCCTTTAAGGAGAGAGGCATATCTAAATCAATCATCGTTGGTGGGGACGTATGCGTCCTTAAGGAGACGATAGCCATAAAGAGTACCCTGGGTATAGATGACTTCGATGAGTCTACCATCCTTACCGCTGCCATAACCACCATGGTAGAGGATAAGGGAGTGAAGGGAACAGGCTGGAGCACCAGCACCCACTTAGGGCAATTTAACCCTGGGCGGGCAGGGCTAGAGGCAGCAGAGAGTGCCATAAGGACCCTGGGTGGGCAGAGGGTACCTTCTGGTCTGTACCATGTGGTCTTAGGTAGGCAACCAGTTACAGAACTAGTCTCCAATATTATTGCACCCTCCCTCAGCCTCTTTGCTGTAAATGCCTCTAATACCCCTTTCCTGGGAAAACTGGGCAAGCAGGTGGCCTCTAGTAACCTGTCTATATACGATGATGGTGCCATTCTTGGACAGATAGGCAGTAAGAAGATTACCTGCGAAGGCCTGCCCACAGGGAGGACGGACCTCGTCACAGGTGGCCTTCTTGTGGGTTTCCTTGCTAACCATTACCTGGGGAAGAAACTAGGCGGCAGCCTGATAACCTTTCAGCCCAGAAATGGATTTCGTCTCCATGCCATGGGACGTAGACATGATGCAAAGGCGGAGGTCTTCCCCACTAACATGGTAGTCGAGGGCAAGGAGGAGGTCTCCAATGAGGAATTACTTTCCGGGATAAAGGAAGGTGTGTATATTGGAAGAATCTGGTACACCTATCCCATAAATGGGCTGGCTGCTGGAGATTTTACCAGCACTATAATAGGAGATTCCTTTTTGATAAAGGACGGAAGGCTCTCCACACCTCTTAAGCCTAACACCCTGAGGATTAACAGTAATATAAACCATGTCCTAAACAATGTCCTGGCTGTGAGCAAGGAGAAGAAAGCAACCCTCGTGTGGGCTGGGGAAGAGGTGGTAATGGCCCCTGAGGTCAGGGTAGAAGGTGTGAGATTGGATAGTATTGGGGAGACAGGGGCCTGAACTGCAGGCATTTTCTACATGCGAGGCATCCCACCTGGGGCTAGTATTGGGGAAGCCCATCCGCCAGCCTATGGCACGGCCTCCTATTTTGGGTTGACAGATGGTTAGTCGAGGTTTTATAATATTTTTTTAAAACGTCATCAGGTTTTTGGATTCCTAGAGCATAGAAAAGGAGGATGAGATGCGCGTTAGGGTGGACCCAGACATCTGTACTGGCTGCGAGCTTTGTGTTACTACATGTCCAGAGGTCTTTGAGATGCGAGGGGATAAGAGTATAGTTATAAATAACCCGGTTCCACGTTTAGCAGAGGAAAACTGCCGTAAAGCTGTGGAGGAATGCCCTGTAGAGGCTATAATTATAGAGGAGGATTAAGTCCTTCTTGTAGAGTGGAAGAGGAGGTGACATTGCCTATGTCACCTCCTCTTTTTTATAGAGTCCTTCCTCTGAACCGCCTCCTCTTGATTACGTTCCTTCCCCCCTTTGTACGCATCCTTCTCCTGAAGCCTGATTTTCTCTTCTTCTTTAGAGCGCTCCTTCTTATCCTAACCTTCAATGCCTCAGCCTCCTTAGAAAGGGTATTTTGTTTTTTACAAATATTCTACTTCATGTGCCTATTTGTCAAGGGAATAGTCCCTCTAAAGAGACAAAAACGTGTTGACATCTAGGAGTAGAGTTGCTAATATTACGTCCATTAATGATTACATAGCATAATCTTAGGGATATTTTATATCACCTTTACGTACCCGGAGGAGAGGGGTAAAATACTCATGCAGACCATTACTAAGAGAGACCTGTGCGAGAAAATAGCTAGGAAGACGAAGAATACCCACACCATTATAAAAGAGACGGTGCAGATGTTTCTCGATGAAGTCGCCAGCGAACTAGCTCAGGGACACCGCATCGAACTCAGGGATTTTGGCGTCTTCGAGATAAGGCAAAGGGCGGCTAGAAAGGCCAGGAATCCCAGGACGGGTGCAGAGGCCTTCGTTCCGGCAAAGAACGTGGTGGTATTCAAGGTAGGTAAGTTGATGAGGGAAAAAGTAGGCAATACTACCCAAGCTGCATAAGTTTCTAACCATTTTACAAATAACCTCCTTAGGTTGTGCCTTAGGCAGATTCACCCAGGGCAAATTTTCTTTTCGTATCTTTGCTTCGTGAGGAGGGCACATACCCAGAGGTAACTTATCTAAGTATTTTACTTAAATACTATAAGATAAGGTGTTCCCAGGACCTTCGTAAGATGCGGTTGTATTCTACACCTAAAGACTATGAGGATAGAAGAAGGTATTGTCAAGACTATTGATAATGGCAGGGCGGTAGTAGAGATAAAAAAGGCCTCTACGGAGGCATGTGCGAGATGTGGCGTCTGCGTAGCGGCAGGCGATACTATAAGACTGATAGAAGTTGAGGCAGTACCAGGCCTCAGCTTGGGTAAAAAGGTAACCCTCCAGATAGATAGCCCCTCTGCCTATAAGAGCATGTCCCTCCTTCTATTTCTTCCCATTGTGGCCTTCATTACAGGGTGTATGATTGGAGTCAAGGTGGACTTCATCCTCCCTGAGACCCCTAATCTGAGGATTGGGCTTTTCGGTCTCCTATCCTTCGCCTTTAGCCTTATTGTAGCCAGCCTTTACGATAGACGTATCAGGTCCAAAGGCTTCCAACCCCCGGAAATCCTCTCCATAGAGGGCCAGACCTACTACCCCACAGAAGAAGAGATATATGCAAAGGGAGATTAACCAGTTCTTCGAGGATCAGAGAGAGGAACTGGTTCGTTTGGCCTCTGAGTTAATAGCCGCCAGGACTGAAAACCCGCCAGGCAACGAGACCCTAGCTGTTAGAGTGGTAGAGAGATATCTAAAAGACCTGGAAATAAGGTATCATATCTTTGAAAAGGAGCCAGGTAGAAGCAACATTGTGGCCAGGATAGGCACGGGGAAGCCTTCCCTTCTGGTGGCCTGCCACCTGGATGTAGTACCTGCTGGAGATGGCTGGCAGCAAGACCCTTTCCAGGCCATGATACTGGATGGAAGGATATACGGCCGAGGGGCTTCGGACAATAAGGGTCAGATGGCCGCTAGCATGGTGCTGGCAAGGTTCCTAAAGGAGAGGGAGGCCTCCCTTAAAGGGGAGTTTATCCTGGTAGGTGCGGCTGACGAAGAACGAGGCTCAAGATTAGGTCTGGAATATCTCCTGAAAGAATGCGAGCTTAAGGCAGACTTTGCCATCATCCCTGATGTATCCTACGGGATGGAAAAGATAGATATATGTGAGAAGGGGGCCCTTTTTCTAAGGATTACCTCCTACGGAAGGCAGGCCCACGGCTCAAGACCAGAGCAAGGGGTTAACGCCATATGGAACATGATAGACCTACTCCTTGAGCTCGGGGACATGCCCTTCAAGGTTACCTCTCATCCCCTCTTCACACCGCCTACCCTTAATCTGGGAACCATCCAGGGAGGTGCGGCCAGGAACATAGTGCCTGGTAAGTGCCAGGTAGGCATAGATATCCGCTATCTTCCTGGTGAGACCAAAGAGGATATACTGGAAAGGGTTCAGGCCCTGATAAAGAAGGTAGAATCCGCCTCAGGTGGACAGGCTAGGTTTGAACTCCAGGTGGAGTCCCATCTAAACCCCTCTCAAGTACCCCTTGATAACCCACTGGTGGAACTAATAGGTAGACATACGGAGGCCGTGTTGGGACAGAGGCCTGAGATCATGGGCCTTTCTGGGGCAACAGTAACCAAGCAACTCCTGGAGAAGGGCATAACAGCGGTGGGCTTCGGCCCAGGGGATGAGGACCAGGCCCATATTGCCAACGAGTCTATAGAGGTACAGCAACTCGTAGATTTTGCCAAGGTTATGGCCCTGCTAAGCCTGGAACTCCTGGGTGGGGATAAAGAGTAGGGGCGACCCGGCGCGGGTCGCCCCTACATTGTGCAGATGGGACGCCCCTAAATAAGATGGCATGCTACCCTGGCAAACACCACCGCCGTTCGATCAGGTTAAAGGGGTACGACTATTCTCAGAAGGGGGCTTATTTTATAACGATATGTATACATAAGAAGAAATGTATTTTAGGAAATGAGAATAGTGGCAAGGTAACATTGAACGAAATTGGTCAAATGGTGCAAAAGACGTGGGTTGAACTACCAACGCATTATGTAGGTGTAGATATAGACGAATTCGCTATTATGCCAAATCATTTACACGGGATAATAATATTAACTGTAGGGGCAGGCCCCCGTGCCTGCCCTGAAGAAAAAGGGCAACCACAGGGGGTTGCCCCTACAACGATATTATCGCTGCCTGATGTGATGCACCGTTTTAAATCTTTGACGACAAGAAGATATATCGAAGGTGTAAAACAAAATAACTGGGAACCGTTTAAAAAACATTTCTGGCAACGCAATTATTACGAACATGTTATCCGAAATGAAGAGGATTTGAATCAAATCAGAGAATACGTGATTACCAATCCCCTGAAATGGGCAATGGACAGCGAAAATCCGAATAACTGTCTGTAGGGGTGACTGCTGGGTCACCCCTACAGGGGGCATCCGCCTGGGGCGGACAACGTGCCCCCTACAAGGA
>JAUQZZ010000199.1 GCA_030586765.1 Candidatus Brocadiales bacterium
GGATTACGGCCAGTTTTTGATAGGCCTCTGCCAGACCGGCATCCACCCTCATAGCCTGGTGATATTCGTATACGGATTTATCCAGGTCTCCTAACTGTAGATAAACGTCTCCACAGCGGAGGTGAACCTCTGCAAATTCCGGGTAGAGTTCCAGGGCCTTTTTGTACCCCTCTATGGCCTCTGGATACATCCCCTTTTGGGCGTAGGCATTGCCAAGGTTTAAGAAGGCCTCGGGGTCAAAGGGGTTTTTCTCTGTCAATGCCCTGTATTTTTCTATTGCCTCGCCAGGGCTTACCGGCTGTTCACTCGCCAGGCCACTCTTACCTTCAAAGAAGACGCACAAGACCAGGATGATTAACCAGTATCGCACTTGTTCTTACTCCTCCATCTACATCGGGCGGATAGGCCCTACCACTACCTAGAAAAAAGGAGCTGTGCAGGAATGACCCTACACAGCTCCTTTGAAAAACCACACATCATTGAGAAAAACTACCTAGGCAACTCTTCGTTAGTGGCTAGGACCTTTGTGCTTATCGTCCTTGGCCGGCTCGTGTTCGGGAGCTGCCTTGTGCTCATGCTCGTGCACCATGTGCTTACCAGCCTTCATACCAAGCTCGGCCAGTTTCTTCTCAATGTACTCCACTTCTTCAGCAGGTGCATGGTGTGTATCCAACCAGCCTGGTTCTGGACACAGGTCAAAGATGGTCTTTCCGGGATACTCCCTGACAATCTTCCACCCGCTAAGCTGGTCCATCCACTCGCCATGCTTCCAGTAGTCCTCAGGAACCCAGGTGATTCCGACCTTCTTCTCAAGGGCTGCAAGCCTTCTGGCCCTGGAAGCCTGCGTCTTGACGTCCACCAGCCAACGGTCCATACCAAAGGAGCCGTCGCAGTATGTGGCGTCGTTCCAGCTGCCGTGAGCCATACCCTTGAATATATAGGTCTGCCAGTAACCAACGCTCTCGAAGCACAGACGCTCTACGTTGGTACAGTTGGACATCCTGAACTCACCGGACTCGCCTGTCTTTCCACCAAACTCGTTGCCGTGGTAAGCGCCGATCTTAAGACTCCAGATGTGCTGACCAGACCAGTCTGGCGCCAGGTCCTTAGGCATGGGGTCTAGTACACCGTCCCTGTAGAGATCTTCTGCAACCTTGAAGGTCTCACGATACTTAAGGGCGGCATCCTTAACTGCCTCGTCCATACACTGAAGGATTTCTTTGCCGAATCTGGGTGAGTGACAATCGTCACAAACTGATGCCCATGTATCTCTCTTTTCCTGCCAGAGAGGAGCGCCGCGGTCGCACATGGACATACCCATACTTGTGTAGACCGTGGACAGCTTCTGCACGTTGTGATGACCACCACGCATGTGGCAATATGCGCATGTCGGACCGGTGTAAGTTGCCTCAGACAACTTCTGTTCCCAGTTAAACAGCTTCGGGTCCCACTTGCCGGTCTGATACACTACGCCGTGAATGGATATGTCATAGGCCTCCCAGTCACGGTGATCTTTACCCCAGTGGCAGGTCTTGCACTGCTCAGACTTCCTGGCTGTCCTGGGGTCGAAACGGTGCCTTGCGTGACAAGTCGAACATCTCTCCTCAGCACTGGTGTGACAAAGCACACAACCGGCAGTATCTCCTGGTGGTCTCTCGATGGACCATGCGCACTCTACCTGAGCAAAGCTGGCGCAGGATCCGTGAGAACCAATTCCACCTTCCATCTGCTGTGTGTACTGCGTGCTGTGACAATCCTCTGTACCACAGGTCTTTGAGCTGGGCATATGCAGCTTCTGGTGGTCAGAGTTATGACAGGTCGGACAACCTACCGGAGCGGGCTCAACTGAAGCATGCCTGCTCATCTTCCAGTCCCTTGCAATTCCGGGAGTCAAAACCTCATGACACCCCACGCACTGCTCATTGCGGAAGACACCCTTTATCGGGTTCGGTGGACGGAGGTCATCCCTATTATACATACCGTCAGGAATGTAATAGCGATAGGCAGGTAATGTCCTAAAAAACCTACCGTACTTACCAGGCCAGGGCGGTCCTCCCTTCGGTGCACCCATGTACTTGGCGCCAAGACCAGAGAAGTAAATCTTTCCATTATTATCTGGCTCGCCTGGCATACCATATACTTCGTGAGGCACCCAGTGGGTAATGATTTCTACTGCATACACATCATTATCAAACCCACCGTTGAAGGAGCTTATGAAACACAGGCCTGCAACAAAACCTAAGATTAGCAGTACCTTCAACGTTTTAGGCATGTTAAAACGTCCTCCTCCTTTCCTAGATCTATTCATAGACCTTGTAACTCCTCCTCCTTTCCCCAATTACCTTACACCTCCTTTCCAAATACTACTATACTTTATATGTATAGATTGGTATCTGTGGCTAAGAAAGACACATTATAGAGATGTCATCTTAAATGTCAATTAAAAAACCCTTTTTACTTCAAAAGAATGCCCAAAATAACAGCTCCTCATAGACTATAAATAAACGCATCTTTTCGAGAAGATGGACCGTCTCGACAAAAGGCTATAT
>JAUQZZ010000200.1 GCA_030586765.1 Candidatus Brocadiales bacterium
AATATACGGTTTTCCGATAAAAAAGGTGAAAACTACCGCCGTATCAATCTGTCGCCCCTTCCTCGATAAGATTGAGGCCCTTAAGGACGAGCGGGACAGAAAGACAAACCAACTGAAGAGGGGCGATGAACTTCCTAGCGGGGTGTTGGAGGTAGCTCAGGTCTCCCTCGCCACTAAGAGAAAGTTGTCTGTGGGGGATAAGATGGCGGGACGGCATGGTAACAAGGGTGTAATCGCCAAGGTATTACCGGAGGAGGACATGCCTTTCCTCGAGGACGGCACCCCCGTTGAGATACTCCTGAATCCTCTGGGTGTCCCTTCCAGGATGAACGTAGGGCAGATATTGGAGACACATCTGGGCTGGGCCGCCAAGAACTTAGGTTTCCAGGCAGTTACGCCCGTCTTCGAGGGCGCCGAGGAGGAAGAAATTAGGGATTCATTGAAAGAGGCCGGTTTACCCACGGATGGTAAGGTAACTCTATATGACGGCCGCACGGGTGAGCCTTTTGAGCAGAAGGTGACTGTTGGATATATGTACATGATGAAACTTCATCACCTGGTAGATGACAAGGTCCATGCGCGCGCCACAGGTCCGTATTCCCTGATAACGCAGCAGCCTCTTGGGGGAAAGGCGCGCTTTGGTGGGCAGAGGTTTGGAGAGATGGAGGTCTGGGCCTTAGAGGCCTACGGTGCAGCCTACAACCTACAGGAACTGCTTACCGTTAAGAGTGACGATGTAGAGGGCAGAACCAAGATATACGAGTCCATGGTGAAGGGAGAAAACATCCTGGTGGCCGGCACCCCAGCCTCGTTTGAGGTACTTTCAAAAGAGGTACAGGGATTGTGCCTTAATCTGCATCTGGAAAAGAAGGGATTATAAGATACACAAAAAAGAGGTTCAGTATGGAAGCACTATTTGAAAAAGTTAATGAATATGATGCCGTAAATATACGTCTTGCCTCTCCTGAAGACATAAGAAGCTGGTCTTATGGTGAGGTTAAAAAGCCGGAGACGGTTAACTACCGCACGTACAGGCCCGAAAAGGACGGACTCTTTTGTGAACGCATCTTTGGACCGGAGCGTAACTGGGAATGTTTTTGCGGCAAGTACAAGGGTATAAAGCACAAGGGCATTGTATGTGACCGCTGTGGGGTGAAGATAACACACTCCCGGGAGAGACGAAAGAGGATGGGCCATATTACCCTGGCCGCGCCCGTAATCCATATATGGTTCTTTAAGGCCATGCCGTCGAGGTTGGGCACCTTGTTGGGGATGAAGACCACCGCTCTCGAGAGGGTTATTTACTTTCAGGACTACGTGGTAATTGACCCGGGTAACACCCCCCTTAATGAGCATCAGCTCCTCAGTGAAGAGGAATACAGGGATTGCCTGGAGAAGTACGGCGAGCACAGTTTCAAGGCCGGCATGGGTGCGGAGACCGTTAAGACCTTACTTCAGAGATTAGACCTGTCCAAGCTTTCCAAAAACCTTCGCGAGGAACTTGGAACGACGGCCTCCCGGCAGCGCCAGAGGGAGATAGTCAGACGGCTGGAGTTGGTTGAGGCCGTTAGAGATTCGGGCAATAAGCCTGAATGGATGGTACTGACTATTATTCCTGTGATACCTCCCGACCTCAGGCCTTTGGTACTGCTGGAGAGCGGCAATTTTGCCACGTCGGACCTGAACGACCTCTATCGCAGGGTTATAAATCGTAACAACCGTCTGAAAAAACTGTTGGATCTAAATGCACCGGAAGTAATAATCCGCAACGAGAAGAGGATGCTGCAGCAGGCGGTTGATGCCCTGTTCGACAACGAGAGGTCCAAGCGTCCCGTCCTGGGCAGCAATAATAGGCCCCTGAAATCCTTGACAGACATGATTAAGGGCAAGCAAGGCCGCTTCAGGGAGAACCTCTTGGGCAAGCGGGTTGATTACTCGGCCCGTTCCGTGATAGTAGTAGGTCCGGAACTAAAACTGCATCAGGTAGGACTTCCCAAGAAGATAGCCCTCGAGTTGTTTCAGCCCTTCATAATTCGGCGATTGAAGGAGATTGGGCAGGCCGACACGATAAAGAGTGCTAAAAGGATACTCAGCAAGAGGGAGGAAATCGTCTGGGACATCCTCGAAGAAGTGGTGCGTCACCACCCAGTGCTCTTGAACAGGGCACCAACGCTTCACAGGATTGGCATCCAGGCCTTTGAACCCGTTTTGATAGAAGGCAATGCCATAAAACTTCATCCCCTGGTCTGCAAAGGTTTCAATGCCGACTTCGATGGCGACCAGATGGCCGTTCATCTGCCCCTGTCCTACGAGGCCCAGATAGAGGCCATAACGCTGATGCTGTCCACCAACAATATATTTTCCCCGGCCTCCGGCGAGCCCATCATAAGCCCTTCACAGGATATAGTCCTGGGTTGTTCCTATCTTACCCACTTCATAGCAGAGGATCAAAAGGATGGAGGAGATGGGCGGACCAAGGCATTCTCGTGCACGGACGAGGTTCTGCTGGCGCACGACGAGAAAAAGGTCAAGGTGCACACCCATATAC
>JAUQZZ010000201.1 GCA_030586765.1 Candidatus Brocadiales bacterium
CACCCCCGCCATCTCCCTGATAAGGGCCCTGAAGGTGGCCGTTGACATGATAAAGCAGGAGGGACTGGAGAACGTCTGGCAGAGGCACGCCCACATGGCCTATGCCACCAGGGAGGCCATAAAGGCACTGGGGCTTGAGCTATATGCCCAGCGTCCCTGTAACATCCTCACCGCCGTAAAGGTGCCGAAGGGGCTGGACGTGGAGGCGTTCCTCAAGAGACTCAAGAACGAGTACGGCATCTGGTTCGCCGAGGGACAGGAGGAGATGAAGGGCAAGATATTCCGCATCGCCCACGCGGGCTACATGAACGACTTTGACATCCTCACCGCCGTCTCGGCGGTGGAGCGGGGGCTGTATGAGGCAGGGTACCCCGTTGAAATCGGCAGAGGCGTTGCTACTGCACAGAAGTGCCTTTTAAAGGCAGAAATCCCGCAAGAGACCAAGAAGAAGCCTGTTCCTGCACCGCTTTAAATGAAAAATATTAACTGAAAGAGGTTGCGTTAGGGTTGGGGGTAAATAACTCGTGGGTCGTACCACCAATCTCCTTCTGGTTCTGGATCGTCCCACACATAACTGAAAGGGAGCATTTCGTGCGTCCTATCCAAGACATCAATAATACTCCAAAAAATCTCAACCCTGACAAGAAAAGGTTCTTGTCCTTTTTTTATTGGAAGTTCAAAATGTCCAAAGACCGTCTGAGACGGATTTAAGTTCCATAGCGCCACTCCAGAGTAGAGGTCTCCAAGAGTTGTTTCAAGTGGTGCTTTGTCTTGATATGGCTTTATGCACAAATGCAATTTAACTGGAATATCTAGACTTAGGGTTCTCACTGTACAAGAAAAATCTCCCCATTCTCTCTTTTTTAGTTTTCCCTTTTCATCACGAACATGATGCATCCAGTTGCTGATTATTATATCAACCGGGCGCAAATATTTGTGTGTATGTAATTCGTATACCTGTTCTCTTCGGCTTTTTATTTCGCGCTCTCGGTACTTATAGCCCTTTGGATGGTTGGCGTTATAATGGCCTAATTCTCCATGACAGTCGAAACAGACAGGAATAAGGTTATCTTCAGCATCGTTAGAATGATTCCCGTCTATGTGGTGAATCTCCATATTTGTTGTACATGCCCTACCACAAAAGCAACAATGACGTGCGCACCATATAGAAAGCTTGGCTCGCGTTTCTTCTTTAGCAGGGATTTGTGGCTCTTCCATTATGTTCTCCTTGCCACAGGGGTTATACAACCTTCTCCAGTTTTCTCTCGTTTTGTATCGTTACTGTTGGATTAGGATCTGGCTTTGGGATAGGAAGCCCTCTTTCTTTAAGTAAGCTGATGTGTTCCTCCATGCCCCACTTTGCCTTGTAGAGACAATCCTCTATTGAATTGCCGACCCCGGTAAAACCCTCCAGGTCTGGGGAGAAGAATCCAAAGAAGTTTGGGTCCTCTGTGGCCTCTATGATTAAGGAATATTTCAAGTCTATCATTTTTTATCCCCTCCCTTTAGCCCGGAGGCTTTCAAGATTGCATTACAAGTACCGGTTGGGACCTCTTTGGAGCCATGATAGTCAATCCGAATCAGATTGTCTACTCCCGGTTTGCCATAGTAACGGACGGCCCCTTTCTCTTTTAAGAGTACAAAACCGTTCTTTTCAAGAAGCCGTACGAGTTCACTAAATTTCATTTAGGCTCAGGAATAATGATGAAGGGTTATCTTATACACGCTTTACCCTATCCCAGGATACATAAGCACCCTTCTTACCAGCTAACCAATCTTCGTCGGCCTGTTTAATCTGTTTCATAAGACTCTTGTTTGCCAGTACTTCAAGGGTCTCTCTCCATCGTCCCAGGTCTTCAGAGATTACGTCATGTATGATAGTCTTAAGTTCGCCCACCGTAATGTCTGAGACTTTTCTTGTCGTCGTTTTCATCCCGTCTATTATTATGGTGCGTTTCACGCACCCTACATTTACTTTTTTCTTCTACACTACTAGCATTGTTTTCGTAAGCTAAAGCTTGCGGCTACTAAAAACAAATCGCAGGCTAAAGCCTGCGGCTACATTTGTAGCTACGTCTTCCTCTGGGCCATGAACTGGGCGAGGTCGCGGAAGAGGGCCTTGTCTCCCACTGGTAGCCCCTCAATGGTCTGGAAGGCCTTCTCCACTAGCCCATCGGCGTAGTCCTGGGCGTAGTCTATGGCACCGTATTTTTTATAAAGGGCGATTACCTCTTCTACTTCACTGTCAGGGGTCTCCTCCCTGGGTTTGAGCATGACCTCAATGAGCCTGTCCCTGTCCTCTTTGCTTGCCCTGGAGAGGGTATAGGCGTAGAGGAAGCTGGGTTTGCCCTCTTTTATGTCTGAGCCAATCTGGCCGCCCCTGCCCTTACCCTGGGCGAGGTCTATGAGGTCGTCCTTTATCTGGAAGGCGGGGCCTATGCTGTGGCCCAGTTCCCAGAACTTTTCTATTACCACCTCAGGGGCACCGGCTATCACGGCACCTCCCACCATCCCGCAGGTGAGGTAGTAAGCGGTCTTTAGC
>JAUQZZ010000202.1 GCA_030586765.1 Candidatus Brocadiales bacterium
GCCCAGAACTTAATGCCATCATATCTATCCTCGGAATAGAGGAGTGCAAGAGAAGGCTGAGGGGCGCCTTATTGGTCAGAACTAAAGGTTAACTGTGGATTTAAAGGTATACAACACACTAACCAGAGAAAAGGAAGTGTTCCAGCCCTTGCATGAGGGCATGGTAGGCATATACGTCTGCGGGCCTACGGTCTATGACCACCCCCACCTGGGCCATGCCAAGAGCTACGTGAGCTTTGACGTGATAGTGCGCTACCTCCGCTACCTGAACTACAAAGTGCGCTACGTGCAGAATATCACCGATGTGGGCCACCTAACAGATAACGCCGACCAGGGAGAGGACAAGATAGAACAGCGGGCACGGCTGGAGAGGGTGGAGCCCATGGAACTGGTGGAGAAGTATATGCGGAGCTATTTTGAGGACATGGACACCCTCAATATATTAAGGGCAGACATATCCCCCAGGGCCACGGGCCATATCCCTGAACAGATAGAGCTGGTAGAAAAATTACTAGAAAAGGGCTTTGCCTACGAGGTTAACGGCTCGGTATATTTTGACGTGAGGAGATTTAATAGATACGGGAGGCTTTCAGGGAGGCGGCTGGATGAACTCCAGAGCTCTGTAAGGATAGAACCCAATCCTGAGAAGCGTTACCCCCTGGACTTTGCCCTCTGGAAGAAGGCCCTGCCTGGACACATCATGCGATGGAAGAGCCCCTGGGGAGAGGGCTTCCCTGGCTGGCACCTGGAGTGTTCGGCCATGTCTATGAGATACCTTGGTGAGACCTTTGACATCCATGGAGGGGGACTGGAGAACGTCTTTCCCCATCATGAGTGCGAGATTGCCCAGAGCGAGGCGGCCAACGAAAAACCCTTTGTACGCTACTGGATCCATAATAACATGGTAAACGTTGGGGGACAAAAGATGAGCAAGTCCCTGGGCAATTTTGTCACCCTTAAGGGGGCCTTTGCCATGCACCCTCCTATGGTGGTGCGCTTCTTTATCCTCAACTCCCACTACAGGAGCCCCCTGGACTATACGAAGGAGGCCCTGGAGGCGGCGGCCAGCGGCCTGGAGCACCTCCTTATACCTGTTAAGGCCGTGAGGGAACGCCTGCGCCATGCCAAGGAGTCCACCCCAGAAGAAACTATCTTAGAGAAGATAAATGGGCATAAAGGGCTCTTTCTTAAGGCCATGGACGACGACTTCAACACCGCCGAGGCCCTGGCCGCACTCTTCCAGTTTTCTAGAGAGGTGAACATAATCCTGGGCTCAGGGCAGGAGGTGAGCCGCCAGGCCCTATCAGAGATTGACTCTTTTTACAGAACCTTTGGTGGGGAGATTTTGGGTGTTGTTGCAGAGGCACCATCTATAAAGGTGGATGAAAAAGGAGAGGAATCCCTTATAAAGCTCCTGATAGAGCTGAGGGAGCGCCTGCGTCAGGCCAGACAGTGGCAGTTGGCGGACGAGGTAAGGGGCAGATTAGGAGACTTAGGGGTGGTGTTAGAAGATAAACCGGAGGGAACGGAGTGGAGAAGAAGACTGTAGAAGTGCTGTCCATGGTAACACTGGAGCAGGTGAAGAACCATCCAGAGGTGAGGTATTATATCTCCAAGGCCGATGAGTTCCTGGGAAACATAGGCTATACAGAGCATGGGGAGAGGCACGCTATCTACGTGGCCCAGAATGCGCGCAGGATACTTCAAGAGTTGGGCTATGAGGAGCGTCTTTGTGAGCTAGCGGCTATAGCTGGCTATATCCACGATATAGGCAACGTAGTAAATAGGACAGCGCACCCTGAGACCAGCGCCTTACTGGCCCACCACTTTCTCAGGGAGATGGGTATGCCCATAGAGGACGTACTTATAGTAATGGGGGCCGTGGGTAACCACGATGAGAGCTCCTCTGACCCGGTTAACGAGGTCTGTGCGGCCCTGATAATAGCAGATAAGTCTGACGTCCACCGCTCTAGAGTTCGCACCACTAAGGAGATAAAGTTTGATATCCATGACAGGGTGAATTATGCAGTCAAAAGGTCTCAACTAAAACTAGATACCAAGAACAAGACCTTCATCCTGGACCTGGAGATAGATAAGGAAATCTCTGATATGGTGGAGTACTTCGAGATTTTCACTACCAGGATGGTGGCCTGCCGAAGGGCAGCAAAGGCCCTGGGTTGTGGATTTGATGTCGTGGTGAATAATTCTAACCATTGATGGAGAGGCCTTACAAGCCACCTCCTCCCCTCTCCCAACCAGCCCTCTTTAAGGATTGTGCGTTCTACTTATCTCATCTATTACTATGAAAAGAGTTAACAGTCCTAAGGTCATCTATCTCGACCAGAACTTTGTAAGCAGTATCGCCAAGGTCCAGCTAGGCCAGATAAAGGATGAGCGTTTCACCGCCCTTTATGTACTACTAAAGGACTTATTGGATAAAAAAAGGATACTTGTCCCTGAGTC
>JAUQZZ010000203.1 GCA_030586765.1 Candidatus Brocadiales bacterium
CCACAGGGGCAGGATTATACCAAAAATTGCTATCAGTATTCCAATAACTCTTCCGGAGAGGGCCAGAGTAGAGGTCTCCCTCCAGGACAGCGTGCTCAGAAATATGCCTATAGAGACCACGAGCATCCCTGCCAGCAAGAGGGAAATATTTCTGGGGATAATGAAGCTCAGGAAGTAAACGGCTACCAGGAGGAGGACGAGTCCTGCGAATTGTTTGGTGCGGTTCATCCACTCCCCGGCCCTGGGCAGGCTGGCAATGCTCTTGGCCGAGATGGCCAGCACCAGATAAGGGACCCCAAGCCCCAGGGAGAAAAAGAACAGGCTGGCTAGACCGACGAAGACGTTACCTGTGGTAGCCACGAAGGCCAGGATGGAACCGGCAAAAGGCCCCACACAGGGCGCCGCCACGAAGCCCAGGATTATGCCCATAAGAAAGGTGCCAATAATCCCCGTCTTCTTTCCCCCCGAGTGGAAGCGGTCCATGAGAAAGACAGGCAGCTTTATCTCATACAGCCCGAACATACTGAGGGCCATGGCCACAAGGAAGGCCACAAAAGGCCCGATGAAGAAGGGATTCCCCAGCAGGGTGCCCACGTCCTTCCCTGCCAGGGCAGAGAGTACCCCCAGGGGGGCGTAGAGGGTGGCTATCCCCAGGATGTACATCCAGGCCAGGAGGATCGTGTATCCCTTCCCATGGGTCTCTGCCTGACTGGCAAAGTAGCTTATGGTAATAGGCACCATGGGGTAGATGCAGGCCGAGCCTACGTTGGCAAGTAGTCCCCACCAGAAGGAGAATAGTATGGCCAGCGGCAGGCCGTACTTTTCTATGATGGTCGTGAATTTGGCCTTCTCTTTTATTGCCCCCACGTTTTCGGCAGCCAACACGGGCCATGAGAAATCCTGTACCAGGACAAAAAGGCCAAATACTGTCAGAGATATTACAATCCACTTTATGACACGTAACATTTTAGTGTCTCCCACTTTAAAGGTTAAAGTATCACATTGTGCCCCTTTGTTCAAGCTGGAAGGAAATCAGTTTAAGGCGGCCTTGAGGTGAAGGATTACCCGGAAGAATTTTGAAAACCATGGGTTGAGGAGGCCTTCCTGGAAAGAGTAGTTATGTAGGGCGCATCTAGATGTACCCTACAAGACTAGAAATGCGAGGACGCAAGTGAGCAACACTGTTACAGCGGCAAAAGGCATTTTTTACATCTCCTATTTACAAAGTGTGTCTCGTGGAATATCAGGCATGGGTAACACTGTATATCAAGATAGCATGCCTAGCCGCAAGTTAGGCGATGCAATGTGCTTTTGGAGGTGCTACCCATGCCCGGATATTTAAGCTATTTCTTGCCCTTATTACATTCGCACTCAAGGGAGGAAACTGTAAAACCTGCATCTTGCACGGTTCTCACAAGGGCCGCGTGGTCTGAGCCTTTTGCAACGCTAACGTCCGCGGTGCCATTCTTAAAGTTTATGTTACTCCCCTTCACTGCGGGCAGTTTGGACAGGCCAGACTTGATTTTTGACGCACAACCTTCGCAGGTCATACCATTCACCTTCATATGGACCTGTTCCAGCTCCTCTGCCGCCAGGGATGTGGGATCGCAAAATGGCAGAGCCCCGCCAGACACCATCCCCACCAGTGACACTGCGAGGGTAAGAACCAATACCTTTCCAACCGTTTTCATCTCTCCTTCTCCTTTTGTGTTTTAAATGACAGCCGTAACAAACCACGAGAACAGCCTTCTCCTTAGGTACGGCTAAAGGCCGTAAGGAGGGCATTAGTCTCGTGGGAGGAAATGCAACACACCACTACCTCTTTGAGGTCTATCATACTCAGACGCATATTGCCGAGGTCTACCGTAACAAAACCCTTACCTTTATCCAGCAGTCGTTGGGCCCTTTTAAGGCCACGCATGTCTTCCTTCCTCAGGATGAACATAGATGCAGGGGTGTTACAGCACGTATACACGACGTGGGCACCATGGATGTCCTTTGCGTAAAAAGGCTGGCCACCAATGAGTTGCACATCATGCCCCCCGATGATGCCCGACTGTGGTAGATGTTCAAGGACCGTCAGCCCACCGAACTCTTGTGGCCATGAGAACCCCGGGCCGACGGATATTTCCTGTTTTAAATATTTTTCGTGCATCTCCTGGAGTGCCACCGACCAGGAATTGGTATTGTCTGGTGCCTTACCCCATAGAAAGAATAACAATAAGACCGCTGTAACCATCGGGACAACGGCGGCCAGGACCAACCACGCCAGGCGAACCCGGCGATGTCCAGGAGAATCGTGAGCGTGGAGCCTTTCGAGGACTACCCGCCAGGACTCCTCAGGCATTTTCTCCCCCCGAAGGCTCTTTACCAGGCGTTTCTCTATCTCCTGTTCCTGGGCAAAGCGCTTATTGCAGGCCTCGCAGACGGCCAAGTGATTGGC
>JAUQZZ010000028.1 GCA_030586765.1 Candidatus Brocadiales bacterium
AGTAGGGGGAGAGGACTTTCTCTGCCTTTGCCCCTTCTTCCAGTTTAAGTGTCTCAAGGACTACCTCTTTGAGAACCTTGCACCTTTTGGCCAGGTGGACGGCCAGTTCCTTTGGTCTGGTAGCAGGGGGATATTCGTAGAGGAAGAAGGTCTCAAGGAGTTCTTCAAGCCTTTGGGGCTGGGATAAGGAGGCAGTGGCTATCTTTTTACCGTCTCGGAAAAGACAGAAGTCTTCGTAATTGGTGAGGACAAGGTTGGGAACAGCCTCCAGGTATTTATCCAACCTCTCTTTGTCGGCTCTCAGCCTGCCCGTAAGGATGTCGCTGAGGTTTACGTCTATATCCTTGGTCTCGATGTAGCCGTGGGGAATGGAGTCGTGGGCCAGTACTGCAAAGTCTGGCGCGCCAAAGCGCTCCCTCTTTTGCTCTTGTATGGTCTTCAGGGATAGGCCCTTGGCCCTGGCATAGTGGTCAATAAGGTTCTGGAAAGGTGTTCTATAGGAGAATTCAGAGGCCTTGCCGGTGTCCCTAATGGAGGTTATCTCTTTACTGTATTTTTTAACCGCAGGACCCCAGGTTTGTCCCATAGATTAGCGCCCTCTGGGAAAGGTAATCCTCCTTTGGTGGGCTTACTCTACCTCTCATTATAAGAAAAGGGCAGAGCAAGCTCTGCCACTACAGTTATTGTGTAGGGCAGGGGCTTTAGCCCTGCATCGAAAGCAGACCTGAAGGTCTGCCCTACAATTTAGATTAGGCCCTCTTCCGTGGTCTCGGTCTCTTGGTATCCACCTAAGGCGGCTTCAGGGGCATCCTCTAGTTCCCCTTCGGCAGGTTCTGCCTGCTCCACAGGGAGCTCTTCTTCTGAGACACGTGCTAAAGAGGCCAGGCGGTCGCCCTCCTCCAGGGTTATAAGCCTCACCCCCTGGGTGTTTCGGCCCACAGTAGATATGGTGCTGGCCGGGGTGCGGATAATCATCCCTCCTGCTGTGAGGAGCATGAGTTCTTCTTCATCCCTTACCACTGCCAGGGCAACTACCTTGCCGTTACGGTCGGTGGTCTTTATGTTCAGCACGCCCAGGCCTCCCCTGCCATGGGGTGCGTACTCGCCGAAGTCTGTACGTTTACCATAGCCCTTTTCACATACGGTTAAGAGCGTTGCCCCCTCTTCTACTACTACCAGGCCCTTTACCTTATCCCCCCCTCTTAAGCGTATACCCCTCACCCCTGAAGCTACCCTTCCCATGGACCTCACCTCCTTCTCGGAGAACCTCATGGCCTTACCTTGCTCCGTCCCAAGGATTAGTTCCTCGGACCCGCTAGTGAGCCTTACCCCTACCAGTCTGTCCCCTTCCTTGAGTTTTATGGCAATGATTCCACCTCTTTGGGGATTGCTGAAGGCCTTCAGGGGTGTCTTCTTTATGGTTCCCTTCTCAGTGGCCATCACCAGGTGTCGGTCATCAAAGCTCCTTACAGGGATCATGGAGGTAATAACTTCACCCTCCTTAAGCTCCAGGAGGTTAATTATAGCCCTTCCCTTGGCCAGACGGCTCTGCTGGGGTACATCGTAGACCTTCTGCCAGTAGACCCTACCCTGGTCTGTAAAGAAGAGGATGTAGTCGTGGGTAGAGGCGACAAAGATATGCTCTACAAAATCGCCCTCCCTGGCCTCTGCAGCGCTGACACCCTTTCCGCCCCGGCGCTGCCTCCTGTAGGCACTCAAAGGCAGCCTCTTAAGGTAGCCCTGGTGGGTCATGAGTACTGCCATAGCCTCTTCTGCTATGAGGTCCTCTTTGCCCAGGTCCTCTACCTCGCCCACGAGGTCTGTACGCCGTGCGTCTCCAAACCTCTCCTTCATCTCCAGGAGGTCCTGGCGAATAATGTCCAGCACCAGAGCCTCCTGGGCAAGGATATCTTTGTAGCGCTGGATGTCTTTGCATAGTTGTGTGTGTTCCTCATCTATCCTGGAGTGTTCCAGGGAGGTCAACCTCTGGAGCTTCATGTCTAATATGGCCCCTGCCTGGATGTCAGAGAGGCCAAAGCGCTTCACCAGGGCCTCCCTGGCCGAGGCGGTATCACCAGAGGACTTTACGATACCTACTACCTCATCTATATTTTCCAGCCCGATGCGTAACCCTTCCAGTATGTGAGCCCTCTCCTCTGCCTTCTTTAATAGATAGCTGGTCCTGCGGCGGATGACCTCTATGCGGTGGTCTCTGTAGTTAAGGAGGAGCTCCTTCAGATTTAGGGTCCTGGGTCTCCCATCCACCAAGGCAATCATTATTATGCTGAAGCTGTCCTGGAGCTGGGTGAGCTTATAGAGTTGATTTAGCACCACTGTCTCCTCCTCTCCCTTTCTCAGCTCTATTACTATGCGGCTACCTTCTCTATCGCTCTCGTTGCGGATGTCAGCTATCCCTGTAATCTTATCCTCTTGCACCAGCTCGGCAATCCTCTCGATGACCTTATCTCTGTTGAGCTGGTAAGGTATTTCTGTGAAGACTATCTGCTTTTTCCCGGTCTTGGTGGTCTCTACATGTGCTCTAGCCCTTACGGTAACGGCGCCCCTGCCGGTCTTGTAGCCCTCTATTATCCCTGAGTTGCCGCAGAGGAGCCCCCCTGTGGGGAAGTCTGGCCCTTTCACTATGGTAAGGAGCTCATCCACGCTCGCCCGTGGGTCATCCACTACCTTAAGGATGCCGTCGCATATCTCGTTGACATTGTGAGGGGGTATACTGGTGGCCATGCCCACAGCAATGCCAGAAGAACCATTACAAAGGAGGTTGGGGAACTTAGAGGGTAGAACGGTAGGCTCCTCTCGAGTGTCATCGTAGTTGGGGACAAAGTCTACGGTATCCCTATCCAGGTCTTCCAGCAAGGCCATGCTGGCCTCGGCAAGGCGGGCCTCTGTATAACGCATAGCTGCTGGGGGGTCCCCATCGATGGAACCAAAGTTTCCTTGCCCCTCGATGAGGGGGTACCTGACACTAAAATCCTGTGCCATGCGTACCAGTGTGGGGTAAACCACTTGCTCGCCATGGGGGTGGTAATTGCCCGTAGTGTCGCCAGCTATCTTGGCACACTTCCTGAACTTGGCCCTGGGACCAAGCCCCAGGTCATTCATAGCTACCAGGATCCTTCGCTGGGAGGGCTTGAGGCCGTCCCGTACATCGGGTAAGGCCCTACTCACAATCACGCTCATGGCGAAGGTGAGATATGAGGTCTTCATCTCCTCTTCTATAAAGAGCTCTTTTATGTTTTCCCTCATCTCTATCATATATCTAGTCTTTTCACCTCCAGGGCGTGCATTTCAATATATTCTTTCCTCCTCTGGACATCTTTTCCCGCCAGGATACTAAAGATTTGGTCGGCCTTGTAGGCATCTTCTATCTTTACCCTCAGGAGGGTCCTGGTGGCTGGGTTCATGGTGGTCTTAGCTAACTCCTCGGCATTCATCTCTCCCAGACCCTTGTATCTCTGGATGTCCAGCCCCTTTCTTCCCAGCTCTCTAATCCTGGAAAGGAGCTCGCTGAGGGAGTAGACCAGCACCTCTATATCTTCGGAGAGGAGTTTAAACTGTGGCTCTTTGCCTTCCTTAAAGAAGTAGTCCTCCAGGGAGAAGCCCCTGGTCTCCAGGGTGGAGACAAGTTTCTCCAGGTCCCTGCTCTCCCGAAACTCTATTACCTCCAGGGCGCTCCTTGGCGGTCTTCTCTCAGATGCGTCTTCCCCTTCAAGGATTTCTACCTCCCCTCGCCTCTGGAGCTCCCCTATGAAATCATTGAGCTCTTTATCGTTATAGAAATATCTTGCCTCTCCATTAAAACTTGCCTTATAGAGAGGCAGGCTGCGGTCCTGGGGGTTCCTCATCTGGAGGAAATCCTTCAGCGATATGCCCGTCTTGGCAAGGAGTTGGGCCTGCTCTTCCAGCTTTACCAGGAGCTCCAGGAGTTGCCTTAGCTCCTGGTCCCCAACCTCCCGCTGACCCCCCTTTAGAACCAGCATCTTCGTGCCTTCCAGACCCAACTCCAGTTGGGCCTTATTTAACTGCTTGTCGCCGTAAAGGTACTCCTCTTTCTTTCTGCGCGTTATCTTGTAGAGAGGAGGCTGGGCGATATATATTTTGCCTTGCTCTACGAGTTCTGCCATCTGTCGAAAGAAGAAGGTGAGGAGCAGTGTCCGTATATGGGCCCCGTCTACATCGGCATCGGTCATAATGATTACCTTCCCGTAGCGGAGATTCTCAGCCGCAAACTCATCCACTCCAATGCCCGTACCCAGGGCGCTGATAAGGGTGCATATCTCCTCATTGGATAGCATCTTGTCCACCCTGGCCTTTTCCACGTTGAGAATAACCCCTTTTAGCGGGAGGATGGCCTGGAAGTTCCTGTCCCTGCCCTGCTTGGCGGTCCCCCCTGCGGAGATGCCTTCTACCAGGAAAAGTTCGCTGTTCTCTATCTCCCTAGTGGAGCAATCGGCCAACTTCCCAGGAAGATTCATACTGCTCAGGGCGCCCTTCCTTCTGGAGAGGTCCCTGGCCTTTCTAGCGGCATCCCTGGCCCTGGCTGCCTCAATGACCTTGTTGATTATTGCCTTAGCGCTGGCTGGTCTCTCTTCACAATAGGTCCCTAATTGCTCGTTTACTATGGTCTCTACAATCCCCTGGATCTCACTATTGCCCAGTTTTGTCTTTGTTTGGCCTTCAAACTGGGGCTCGGGCATCATGAGGCTGATGACCGCAGTCAGGCCCTCACGGTAGTCGTCCCCTAAAGGGGCTTTTTCCTCTTTAAGCAGGCCATGATTCTTAGCGTAGTTATTGAAGGTTCTAGTCAAGGCCGCCCTGAATCCACTAAGGTGTGTACCCCCCTCTACGGTGTTGATATTGTTTACAAAAGAGAAGACGTTTTCGGTGTAGCTGTCATTATACTGGAGGGCTACTTCTACGATAACGTTGCCTTCCTTCTTCTCTAGATAAACTACGTCGCTGTGAATGGGCTCCTTTCCTGCATTTAGTTCCTTAATAAAGGTCTTTAGCCCGCCATCGTATTTGAAGGTCTCGTTGTTACCCGTCCGCTCATCGAGTACAGATATCTTTAGTCCCTTATTCAGGAAGGCCAGCTCTCGAAGCCTCTTAGTGATTACGTCGTAGTTAAACTCTGTTTCCTCGAAAATCTCTGAATCGGGCTTAAATACGACCTTTGTCCCCCTTCTTTTAGTCGCACCTCTGGTTTCTAGCGGGGTGCTTGGGTCGCCCCTTTCATATCTCTGGAAGTATGCTGTGTTATCCCGGCGGACTTCTGCCTCCAGCCACTCGCTTAAGGCGTTCACTACTGAAACCCCTACACCGTGGAGACCGCCAGAGACCTTATAGATGCTCTGGTCGAACTTTCCCCCAGCATGGAGGGTCGTCATGACAACCTCCAGCGCGGGTTTCTTCATCTCTACGTGTTCATCAACGGGTATACCCCTTCCATCGTCTGTCACAGAGAGGCTCCCATCTGCGTTAATCTTTACCGCTATATTCTGGCAGTAACCTGCCACGGCCTCATCAACGCTGTTCATTATTACCTCTTCTGCCAGGTGGTGGAGACCTCTGGTTGCGGTATCACCAATATACATAGCGGGCCTTTTTCTTACAGCTTCTATCCCGCCGAGCACCTTTATTGCTGTAGCATCATACCTTTCCATACTCTTTATTGTCCTACTCCTTTGCTAACTTTAGCCTTATTTCAGAGACGTATACGCCCTCTACCTTTTCTTGCACCCCTTTTACTAGCTCTGCCTTGTTTCTTGCTGTGAGGTGGTGAAGTAGCGGCGCAGAGTCCACCTCTATGTGAAGTTGCCCCCGCTTAAGCATCTTTATTCTCGTGTGTCCTGCCTGCTCCTCCCCAATGACCGCTCGCCACGCCTCGTAGAGCCTCTGTTGCACGCGCGTTCTCCGTGGTTTCAGCCCAGTCATAACTTCCCCCAAGGCCTCCTTTAGTCTCTTTGTTCGGTCCACTTTCATGCCTCCGTGAGCCTTATGGGCATGGCCACATAGAGGTAATCTTGCCCTCCTTTTAGTACTGCCGCAGAATTCGGGTCTTTGAATTCCATTTTGACAGGCTCCTTGCCTATCCCCTTCAGGCCGTCCAGTAAGAAGTCTGGGTTGAAGCCTATCTCCAGCTCGCTTCCCTTGTAATCTACCGGGAGCTCTATGCTGCCTTCCCCCACCTCTGGTGTCTCTGTTCTTACTAGAAGGGTGTCTTTTTTTAACCCTATCCTTATTACATGCCTTTCTTCTGTTGTTATGAAGGCTACCCTTCTTATTGCTGCGGCCAGGACCTCTGGGGCTATCTCTAGCCTCTTGTCGTTCTCCGCAGGGATTGCACTCGTGTAGTCCGGATACTGCCCCTCAAGTAATTGGCTACAGAGGAGGGCCTTGCTTGTCTTTACAAGCATGTGTGCCTCTTCTAGCTTTACTTTTACTCCCTCCTTTTCCTCTGCAACCAGTCTTGGGAGTTGGTGCGCGGCTTTTGGAGGGATGATGCTGTTACTCTTCACTTTGTGGGGATTTGAAATCCTCTGCTTCGCTACGGCTAGCCTTCTCCCGTCCGTCGCGACCATCTTTGCGGTACTTCCCTCTATGGCAAGAAGCACTCCTGTCATCGTGTGCCTCAGCCTCTCACTTGCGCAGGCAAAGCTGGTTCTTCTTACCATCTCGGCTAACCCTGGACCCTCTATTTCAAAATAATCCTTTTCCTCGAAGGAAGGAATAACAGGAAATTCCTCTGGATCGAACCCGATGAGTTTTATAGAACACCCTTTTCCAGAAATACGGCTTGTGGTTCCTTCCACCTCTATCTGAACCTTCTCTTCTCCCCAGTCTTTTAACACCCCCGCGATTCTTTCCTCAGGAATTACTGCCTTTCCTGGGGATACTACTTCCACTTCGGGGATGAGATATTGTATCCCAACCTCTAGGTCTGTAACTGAAAGAAGGAGCCCCTCTTTAACCGTCTCTATTTTTACTGCTTGGAGGATTGGATTTGTACTTGCTGTTGCCGAGATACTTCCTACCATTTGCAACCCCGCATACAACTGTTGACTGGAGCATGAAAGTTTCATTTTCTTTCCCTTTATAGCTAATATGAAGGTTTATTTAGTACTCTTATTATATAGAACGAGACAGAATGTTGAGGTTTTTTAGACAAAGGACACAAGTCTTTGTACCACAAAAAATTATAGCACACCCAGCATGTTAATAACATGTAAATATCCTGAAAAATCTATCTTCTTTGTATTCTCCAAACGGTCCTTCCTCTTGACAAAACCCAAGAAAAGAGAGAAGAGATGACAGCAGAATGACGGGTCATCCCCTGGGATTTCTCAAGGAGCGTTCTATTTTATCTACAAGGGCGTTTATTTTCTGGTCCTCCCTCCGCAGGGCAGAAATTTTCCCCTCAGCATAAAGTACAGTACTGTGGTCGCGGCCTCCAATATAGCCTCCAATCTCTTGGAGGGAAAGAGAGGTCAACCTGCGAGCAAGATACATAGCAATTTGTCTTGGGACGGTAACGGATCTGAGACGACGCCGAGACTGGAGCACAGACAAGGGGACAAGAAAAGACTCAGAAACAGCTTGCAAGATGCAGTCAATCCCCACAGACTGCCCCTCATTGCGGGGGGCAGCCCCTACGACCCGACGAGCCAAGTCTAGGCTTGGAAGGGTGTTGCTAAGAGAGCAAAGCCGAGAAAGCCTTACTACAGTACCTTCCAGCTCCCGGACATTTGTCGCTTCGGTCTCCGCAAGGAACCTGGACACAGAGGGCGATAAGGACAAACCCAAGAGTAGAGCCTTCTTCTCTACAAGAGCAATCCGTGTTTCTAAGTCAGGGGCATCAATCCTGGCCAGAAGACCCCATTTAAACCGAGAGACCAGGCGGGCCTCTAGGGAAGGGATTTCCTCGGGGGGGCAGGTGGCGGAAAGGACTATCTGCCGCTGCAGGTTATATAAGGCGTTAAAGGTGTGGAAGAACTCCTCCCGGAAAGGCGGAGAATGAGAAGAAAGGGAATGGATGTCATCGACAACCAGAACGTCAACATCACGATACGTCTTGCGGAAAGACTCCCAGGTTTTGGTCCGCACGGTGGTTATGAAATGGTTAACGATAGCCTCACAGGGGCGATACAAGACCTTCAAGGACGGGTGCTTATCTAGGAGGAACAAGCAGATCGCCTGGAGGAGATGTGTCTTGCCCAGACCAACGCAGCCATAGAGGAAAAGGGGGTTATAAGTATAGCCAGGAGATTCAGCCACAGCAAGGGCCGCCGCATAGGCCAAGCGGTTCATGGAACCCACGACAAAAGTGTCAAAGGTATATTTCCTGTTTAGAAAGGGGTCAAGTTCCAGCGGTTTTACCGCTGTTCCAGATTCCACAGCAAACTCTATGGTAGCAGGAGCCTGCGACACCACAGACACGACCTCCTCTAGGAGACCTTTATAGTTACGTCCCAACCATGTCTTATAGTAAGCATTTGGAACTTTTATCTCTACGCAGTCGGCCCGCTTGTTGCCGGGGGAGATTGTCCCAAACCAGGTCTGGAACTGACCAGGCGTCACGCGCAACTTCAATTCCTCTAAGACCTTAGGCCATAATTCTCTAATGTCTTGGGTCATTGGAACAACCTGAGAGGGAAGCAAGTTTAAGGCGCTGTACAACCCGGGCCAGCTGCTCCACCACGTAACTAATCTCGTCCTGAGAGTTTTCCCTGGCCAAAAAGAAGCGTAAAGAGGACCTGGCCTCTTCAGGAGAAAGGCCCTGTGCCAGGAGGACGTAGGAAGGCTCTATGGCGCCAGAAACACAAGGGTTACCTGCACCCAGGGCAACACCCAGAAGGTCCAGGCTATACAGTAGAGACTCTCCAGGGAGGCCATGAAAGCGGAGGTTAAGGCAGCCATGGAGCCTATTCCCCGTGGGCCCATTGCGACTCACCTCGGTGACCGCAGTGATGCCTTCGTAGAGCATGTCACGGAGGGCGGCTATCCTTGGCATATCGTAGGGCATCCGCTCAATGGCCAGCTCAAGGGCCCTAGCTAGGCCTACGATGGCCGCAATGTTCTCCGTCCCGGGCCGCAGAAACGCCGCCTCTGGTACACCGAAGAGGATCGGACGGAGGCGTGTACCCGAGCGCACAAAAAGGGCACCTACGCCTTTAGGACCATGGAACTTATGGGCCGATAAGCTGAGTAGGTCTATGGCTGAACCAGCTAAAGAGACCTTTAACTTCCCTACTGCCAGAGAGGCATCGGTATGGAAAAGCACGCCACGAGACCGTGCTATTCTAGAGAGCTCGTGGATAGGCTGGACAGCGCCGGTCTCCGCCTCTGCATAGATGATAGAAACGAGAATGGTCTTGTCCTGCATGGCAGCTTCCAGTTCCACAGGCTCCACCAGCCCTTCCTGGGTCACAGGTAAGTAAGTCACCTGGAAGTCTTCTAATTCTAAGGCTTTACATGCTAGTAGGACAGAAGGGTGCTCTACCTTGGAGGTAATGATGTGGTTACCTCGATGCCTATATGCCCTGGCCACACCGAGGATGGCAAGGTTATTAGCCTCTGTTCCTCCACTGGTAAAGATTAACTCCTCCTCCCTAATCCCAAGGAGGTGGGCTATACGCTCCCTGGCACAGTCCACAGCCTTTTTTGCTTGTCTACCTAGCCAGTGGGTCTGGTCAGTACTTCCCCAATCCTCCTGCAAAAAGGGAAGCATCTCCTCCAGGACAAGGGGGTCCATGCGGGTAGTGGTGCTATTATCCAGGTAAACTTTCTTATTTACCATCGAGACTCTGGCATGCCTCTATGAGGGCACGCCTGACCTTCTGGATCTCTTCCTCAGTATATAATTTAGTTCTACGGTCTTTGTTAGTGACGTAGAAGACGTCAATAGCCTGGTCGAGCTTGGTAGCTACCTTTGCAAAGTGTATGTCTAGGCCACAGTTGGCGAAGCAACTGCTGATGGTATAGAGGAGACCTACCCGGTCAGGACTTACAACGTCAACAATGGTGTACTCAGGACTGGACTTGTTGTCTATGTAAACCCTGGTAGGGCCTTTCTTAAAGGGCCGCTTCCCCGGTACAACACGTCTCTGCCTGGAGCGCAGCATCTCTGGGAGGGATTTCTCTCCCTTGAGCACAGAAAGAAAGACCCTCCGCAGTTCAGCCTCTCCTGTGAGGGCAGTGCCCTCGGGTGCGACCACGCGGAAGCGGTCTATGATTACCCCATCCCTACGGGTATAGGCCTGCGCGCTTATGATGCTGAGACCAAGGGCAGTAAAAACACCCGAGACCTCGGAAAATCTTGCGGGCCGATCGCTAGTACATATCCAGACCTCCATATAATGGTCAGCCTCAGAGACATAAAGGGTGAGGGGTGCATCTTTGAGGCCGTCTATTAATTCGAGATGGATTACAGCCTCCTGGGGGTCCACCTCCAGGATGTATCTGGGAGGCACCAGTTCGCAGTGCCTGAGGGCCTGTTCCTCCAGGCCTTTTGCCCTAGCTAGAGAAAGGAATTCCTCCTTAAAGGCCACGGGGAATCGGGCCAGGGTGCGTTCAGAAAGGATTATAGCGGTTTTTTTGTAGAGCTCCCATAAGAGGGTATCCTGCCAGGCGAACCAGGGGCCAGAGGCCTGGATATCTGAAAAGGTCATAAGATATAGGAGCTTGAGGGTGTCGAGGTCACCCACCTTCTGTGCGAAGGCCAGCAGGACAGGTTCCTCCCCAGCGTCGCGGCGTTCAAAGAGGAGAGCCATTTCTAAGTGATTTTCTACCAAGAATTGCAAGAGTCTCGCCTCTTGCTCTGAAAGGGAGAGCCTTTTTGCAATATGGGGAACCATAGTGGCCCCCAGGAAGGGGTGCTGGGGACCTCTAGGTTTTCCTATGTCATGGATGAGTAAGGCCAACATCAAGAGGGCCTGTCTCCCGGTCTCTTCTAAGAGCCGCCTCCTTTCTGCCTTTTCTTCGTGCCAGAAGGCGTCCACCGAACGTATAGCCTGTAGGGAGTGCTCATCCACGGTATGACTGTGGTAGGAATCGTAGTGTACAAAGCCGACTAACTCCCCAAACTCAGGGATGTACTGGCCCAAAAGGCCCGAGTCCCGCATAGAGGAAAGGACCGTGGAGACCTGTCCAGTGCCCTCCAGGATTCCCAGGAACAGCTTGGCCACCTCGGGGTCATTGCGGAAGCCTTCGTCCACGAGCCAGAGGTGGTCATGAACCTGTCTGAGAACCTGCTGGCTGACCTCCAGGTGATGCCTCTGGGCCACAAAAAAGACCTCCATCATCTTCTTTGCCTTCCATGGGGTAAGGGCATCCTCACGGCTGAAGTAGAGTTTTTTCCCTATGGTCACTAGGTCAGGGCCCATGGGCCTGCGCTGAAGGGGGCTGGCCGCCAGGGTAGGCCGGATGGTCTCGTAGCGTGACTGGGCGCTCTTGAATAGATAACAGACCTCTGCTACAGAGGAAAAGTAATTCCTCATCAGAGCGGTGGCCGCAGGCAGACCGTTCTCCTCCTGGTATCCTAGGGCGAGGGCCACCTCGTTTTGGAGGTCCCTCTCCAAGATATCGTGGCGCCTGCCAGAAAGAAGGTGGAGTTGAGTACGGATACGCAGTAAGAGGTCGCTGGCCCTGGATAGTGGCGCATATTCCTCTTCCTTTAGCAAGGGGAGGAGGCCCTTTTGGGCAGGAAGAAGGCCTGCTAAACGCCTTATCCAGAATAACAGGTGTATATCCCTAAGTCCACCGGGGTTTTCCTTAATATTGGGTTCTATTAGATAAGGAGACAGGTCTCGATGTCTAGCCAGGGCCTCCTGGAATCTTCCTCCCACAAAGGAGGCGAGGCGTTTAGAGAAGTGGGGTATAAGGACCTCCTGTTCAAAGGTTTTAAAGAGGGCCTCTTCCCCGGCGATATATCGGCCTTCTAGGAGGGCCGAGGCCGTGGCTGGGTCGGCCTCCATAACCTTGAAACAATCCCTGGGGGTTCTGCAGGCATGGGAGGCCCCGAGCCCTGTGTCCCAGAGTAACTCTATCACGGTGCGTACGAGGTGCTCTACAAAAGAAGGGACCGCACCCTGGTGGAAGAGCATTAGGTCTACATCGGAGAAGGGGTTGAGTTCTCCCCTGCCATAGCCCCCCGTGGCTATCCAGACGACGGGTCCGTCCTCCTTAGTGGTTTCCTTCCCATAGTGATGGGCAAAGGCCACCACAGAGTCCATGAGTTGGGCCAGTCTTCTAGCCACCTCGCTGCCCGAAGCACCCTCCTTATGGAGGCGGAAGGTTAGGTCTTTTTCCTGCTGGATAAAATCCCTGAGGCCCTTCAGTACTTGTGCCCTGCTTAGACCCGTAGTTTCTATCTGGAAGATGGGTATGGGAGAAGCTATAACTGTCATGACAACAATAAGAAGTTGAGACCTCTAAGAAACCAAGAATTGTAGTGTCCGCCTAAGTGGACAGGTCGCCTGAGGTCCGCCTTAGGCGGATTCAGCCGCCCCCTCCCTTTGATGGGAGGGGGTAGGGGGAGGGTGTCATCCAAATCTTAGCCATCCCCACCCTTCCCTCCCCCATCGATGGGGAGGGGATTGGGTCGTTATCCCAATAGTTCGCCCCAGGCAAGCTCACGGCCTCAAGGATTAAACGTCGTAGTATAAAGAGAATTCACAGGGGTGTGGATGGAGTCTTACAGGCTCCACCTCCTCCCTCCTCTTGTGAGAGATCCATGTCTCTATAACATCCTGGGTGAATACGTCTCCCTTAAGGAGAAACTCGTGGTCTTCTTCCAGGAAATCCAGGGCCTTGGCCAGGGATTCAGGGGTAGAGGGCACCTTTGCCAGTTCCTCGGGAGGGAGGTCATAGATGTCCTTATCCAGGGGCGCACCAGGGTCTAGTTTATTCTGGATACCATCTATAGCGGCCATAAGCATGGCTGAGAAGCCGAGGTACGGGTTACAGGAAGGGTCTGGGCAGCGGAACTCCAGCCTGGTAGCCTTGGGATTGTAGCTGTACATCGGTATCCTTATGGCCGCACTTCTGTTTCTGGAAGAGTAGGCCAGGTTTATGGGAGCCTCATGCCCTGGGGCCAGCCTTTTGTACGAGTTAGTTGTAGGGTTGGTGAAGGCCGTAATGGCCTTGGCATGGTGGATAAGCCCACCTATGGCATACATGGCCGTGTCGCTCAACCCTGCGTAGCCATCCCCTGCAAAGAGGGGTTCTCCTCCCTTCCAGAGGGAGAAGTGGATGTGCATGCCAGAGCCGTTATCTCCAATAATAGGTTTTGGCATGAAGGTTACGGTTTTGTTGTGTCGCCTGGCCGTGTTTTTTACAATATACTTATACAGTTGTAATGTGTCAGCGGTCTTCACCAGGGTTCCGTACTGGAAGTTTATCTCCCCTTGACCTGCGGTGGCTACCTCATGATGCTGGCGCTCTATTTTTATATTGCACTTCTCCATGATGAGCATCATCTCCGAGCGGAGGTCCTGGTGTGTATCACTGGGTGGTACTGGGAAATACCCCGCCCCTACCCCTATCTTGTAACCTAGATTGGGGCCCTCATCCTGGCCGGTGTTCCACTGGCCTTCAGAAGACTCTATAAAATAATAGGTATGGTGGGGCTGCTGGTCGAAGCGGATACTATCGAAGATGAAAAACTCTGCCTCGGGACCGAAGTAAGCGGTGTCTGCTATACCTGTGGATTTGAGATAGGTCTCGGCCTTTCGAGCGATGTAGCGGGGGTCTCTGGTATAGCTCTCCTTGGTTATAGGCTCAAGGATGTTGCATATGAGGATGAGAGTAGGGGCGTCTGTAAAAGGGTCTATCACAAGGGTTGTAGGGTCTGGGACGGCCAGGAGGTCGCTCATGTGGATGGGCTGCCAGGCACGGATGCTGGAGCCATCAAAACCCAGCCCCTCCTCAAACATCTCCTCGGTAAGTTCCCTCAAGGGTATGGAAAAGTGGTGCCATCTCCCTAGCAGGTCTATAAAGCGGAGGTCAATTACCTTTATATCCTTTTCCCTGCAGAAGGCTATTAGTTCTCTTGGTGTCATTTCTATTATATGGCCTCAGGCCCCCTTTCTCCTGTCCTTATGCGCACCACGTCCTCTAGAGGTAGGATAAATACCTTTCCATCGCCACCTTCTTCCCCTATCCTCCCTGCGCGAACGATGCATTCAACGGTAGGTTCGACAAAGGCCTCATTCACCGCTATCTCTAGCTTTACCTTCCTCACCGTGTCCACTGTGTATTCCTGGCCTCGGAAGACCTCCTTGCGACTGGTCTCTCCACCCAGACCTTCTACATCGCTTACGGTAAGCCTTACCACCCCTGCCTCGCTAAGGGCCTCTTTTACGGCCTCTAATCTTGCAGGTTGTATGATGGCCTCTATCAGTTTCATTAATCCCAAAAAACAAAAAAAGACGTGTGGATAAACCGCGAAATTTATAGACTTATTATACTATAGAAGGGATAAAATTCAAGTTAGTACTTGCCAGGGAAAGGAACTTTTGTTAAAATCCTAACACATTGTTTTTTACTGGCTTAAGTAAAAGAATGCCCGCATGCTCAAGACCAACACAGAGGAGCTGGTAAGTATCTCTGTCTTCGGTGAAATCGCAAGCCCCCTTTCAGGCCCTTCCCCTTACACGATAAGCGCACAAGGACAACCTGTAGTACTTCCTGGTGTGGGAGGTATTACATATAATGTAAGGGTAGGCGATTCTGCCCTTCACTGGGAGGCCGACCATGTAGAACCCTGCGTGTCCATAAAGAACAGCAACAAGGAGGCAAATGCCGCCTTAAATCTCCTTGCCTGCATAGGTAACAGGGCATGGCTCAGCACAGGAGATGCCAAGGGCAGGGAGGGCTGCGTAACAGGGAAGCACGGTGGAATAGAGCATGTACTGATAGATTTTGGTGAGGAAGTACTGCCTAAGCTGACGATAGGCGATAAGGTAATGGTGGAGGCAGAAGGGGTGGGGCTCAGGTTAAAGGACTATCCAGAAATAAAGGCCATGAACCTCTCCCCCAGGCTCTTAAGAGCGCTCCCTCTGGGGGAGGAAAAAGGGGCATTGGTTATCCCTGTAACTCACAAAGTGCCTGCTGGGGTCATGGGTTCAGGGCTAGGGTCTCACCATACATATCGAGGAGATTATGATATCCAGCTCTTTGACGAACCCACAGTGAAGGAGTATAATCTCCAGACCCTGCGCCTGGGTGATTTAGTGGCCATTATGGATGCCGACCACTCTTTTGGCAGGATATACAAGAGAGGGGCAGTGAGTATTGGGGTAGTTGTGCACACTAACAGTGTTACAGCCGGGCATGGCCCAGGGCTCACCACCCTCTTTACCTCCTCTAAGGGGAGGATAAGGCCCGTAGGGGACCCCTCTGCCAATATAGGGAGATACCTGAAGATAGGCAGATTTCGGGTGTCAAAGAAAGTGACAAGGACAGGGAGATAAGAGGAAAGAGAGATGGAGATAACTAAGGATACAAAGGTAGCGGAGGTACTCAGGAGCTACCTAACCGCCGGGATGGTGTTCAAGAGGCATGGAT
>JAUQZZ010000204.1 GCA_030586765.1 Candidatus Brocadiales bacterium
GAAGGGGTCCAGTATAGTAACTCCCTCCCCCTTGATGGGGGAGGGTAGGTTGAAAATCCGCCTCAGGCGGGGTGGGGGTGATTATTAACCTGATTTATAACCTTGTAGGGCAAATCGTGCCTGAGGCAGACCCGCCTCTGGCGGGCCTTCAGGTTTGCGTAGGCAAGGCATTCCGTCCCCTGAAACGGTGTTCAGGGTAAGGATGCCAAGGCTAAAGCCTTGCCCTACAATTACTGGTAATCACCCCCCTTACCCCCTCCCATCAAGGGAGGGGGGGAATTTAGAGAATTTATAGACTTTTTCAGAATTCTCCATCTATGTGAAATCTCTTTTTGAGAAGGAGGTCGACCCCGTAGGGGAGGCAGACGATTATCTCCTTCGGGGAAATACATCTATGAATCCTAACGGAGAGGGGGTAATAAAATGCAATCTTTACTAAGAAAAAGACACCTAGTGTCCCTATTCATTGGGCTATTTTTTGCCGCTATACTCACGCTTACAGCCCGCCATGCGGACAGGGCAGAGGGGAATCCTCACGAGATATGGGATCTAGCTGACAACAAGTTCACCACCCTTGAGCAAGTAGTGAAGTTCTTAAACGACAGACACATACACAAAGTCCAGATAGTAAATGACGCAGGTTTCTTCCGTGTAATCTACGAACTCTAGAGGCCTACGGCACTATACCGCTACAATCTTTATCGCCCCTGCCATACACTCGTCTCTGGCCCCCATAGCACAGACCTCCAGCTCTGGGGGTATAGGGTCTAGCTTGACCACTGCCCGCTCCTTCTCCATGGCAAATACCTCGGGACATATATCAACGCAGGTCTCACAGCCGTTGCATTTCTCACGGTGGACTACTACTCTTAGCCGTCCCTCAGCTAGGGCGCCCCACCACCAAACACAAGGCACAAATAAGCATATAGAGCTAACCCCAACGTACACAAGAAATCTTCGTCTTGATATCCGCATCTCTCTGCAAAACTCCTATCTATGTAATCCAGTACTGCACACCCCCACCTACCACCAAGGGGAGGAAAAATTAAAGGCAAGCCTTGTCCCTACTAAAAAGACCTTCCATGGGGTAATCCTTTGGGATTCCTAGAGTAAGATTAAATCCCTCTTCCTGCTATCAGCGTAGGGCAGGTTCCTTGAGGGAGTGGTGTCTGTCTATATAAAGCAGGCCGTCGGACATGGAATAGTTGTACGGGAAAGGGGATACAGTCTGGTTCACCCTTTCCACTATAGCTGTGTGTAGTTCCTCTGCCTGTTCTGGGGTCATGCCCTCCCCCACCTCATAGAAGTATCCCAGACTCAGGTCTTCCCTCTTTGGGGTCATTATACGCCTCAGCCCATAACGGGCTGGGTCCTGGGTTATGGGAGAATGAATCTCCATCCCGTAGAGACAGGGCAGGAAAGAAAATCCCAGGGAGGAAACCAGCTCCTTATTATCCAGGATAAAATTCATACTCTCCATGGCCTCCTGGAAGGTCTCTGTGGGGAAACCAACGATGGTATAGACGTGGACGGCCATGTCCTCCTCAAGGCAGTCGTCAAGAACCCTCCTTACGACCTCCCTCTTCGTGCCCTTATTCATCAGGTCTAATACCCTCTGAGAATAGGACTCCAGGCCAAAGACTAGCTTTAGACAGCCTGCCCTCCTTATATCACTTATTACCTCCCTGGTCAGCCCTTCCTCAAACCTCACGCCAGCAATCCACTTTATATCCAGCCTGCTGGTGAGGAGGTCTTTTGATAGTCTCTTAAGGGTCTTTACAGGTAGGCACTCATCGGCAAAGAAGATGTACTTCGTATTATATCTCTCTTTCAGGGAGTAGATATCCCTAATCACCAGGTTCATATCCTTAGGTCTAAAATGCTTATGGTCGTAGTGGAGGTTGCAGAAGGTGCATTTCCCCCAGTAGCACCCCCTGGAGGTCTGTAAAGGCAGTACAGGCTCTGGGGAGTGATAGCGCCCGAAGGGAAAACCGTCGTAGTCAGGAGGCGGCAGGGTGTTTACATCCTCAATAAAGAAGGGTTCGTTTATCCTGGTAACGCCACCATCCCGGTATATGAGGTTGGGTACCTTGCTCAGGTCCCCCTTTCCAGATAATTGATATGCCAGCTCCAGTAGGGCATGTTCCCCCTCAAAGACCACAAAACTATCCACAAAGGAAAAGAACGTGTCCACACGGAGGAGGTTATCTATAAGCTTGGTAAAGATACTGCCTCCTACGGTAACATGAATATCCTTATTGGCCCTCTTTATCAGCCTGGCCAGGGTTAGGCCAGGTATCACCTGGGAGGTACTGGTAATGGATATACCCACTATAT